>CAYPVZ010000004.1:0-29271 GCA_964414235.1 uncultured Rhodothermales bacterium
CCGCCACACGGCCGGTCACTCGGCGGTCAGCTGCTGGGCGGCGTTCACGAGGAAGACGTACGCTGCGCCGATGTCCATCACGTACTCGTTCTCGCCCCAGAAGAACGGCCAGTCCTCCTTGTTCTCCAGGAAGTCCGGCTGGAACATCAGAAGGCCCGGGACGACGCCGCCCGCGATGAAGCTGAAGTCCGCCCGGTTGTTGCCGTAGGCGACCTCCTTCGAGACCGTCCCGACGGCCGAGACGAAGGAGACGTTCGAGTACGGGTGGCGGCCGTAGAGGAAGGTGAGGCCCCGAAGGACGGACTCCCGGTCGACGAGGTCGGGGAAGGCCTCGTGGGCGCGGTAGTTGGTGATGGCGAAGTCGACGACGGTCCGGTTGCCGCCCCAGCCGCGCGTGGTGATCGGGACGCCGTACGGGTTCTCCTCCGCGTACGCAGCCATCTGCGTCGTGTAGGCCTCGACGTAGGGCCGCAGCCGGTCCTTGAAGGCCGCGTCCATGTGCGGGACGGCCTCCAGCGCGGTGCCGACCGGGCTCAGGAGGATGCCAAACCGCTCGTCCATCCCGGTCCGCTCGAAGGCGGGCCACAGCAGCTCCTCGAAGCGGGTTCGGTACGCCTCGTCGCCGGTCGTGATGAACAGCTGGAGCGCGGCCGCCATCTCGGTCCGGTTGCCGAAGAAGCGCATCGGGCCGTCCTCGGAGGTCTCCCGGCCCTCGTTCTCGTCCCACATCTGTTGGGCCGCGGCCAGGGCCCGAGCCGACAGGCCCGGGTTGAAGTCCTTCAGCACGCGGGCCGCCGCCGCCAGCGCGCCGGCCGTCTGGTAGTCGAGGCCGGCCGAGCGGTTCGTGAAGGCCCAGCGGTCGTCGAGCGTTCCGCTGGACGTGCCGTCGGTCTCGTACGGCGCGAGGGCCGGGTTGTAGGGGAGGTTGTCGGTCTCGGTGCTCGCGTCGCCGAGGTGGTGGTACTGGTGGAGGTTCGGGACGATGATGCCGCGCACGGGGTGGCCGATGTTCTCGACCTGGGCGACCACGTTGAGCGCCCCGTGCTCGATCTGCTGCAGGACGTCGGGCTTGCCGTCCGGGCGGTGGATGTCGACGTAGCGCGTGGTCTGGTCGATGAACGTCTCGTCGCGCTCGACGCCGAACGTCTCCCACAGGTCGGACAGCGACAGCAGGACCGAGTTGTGAGTGCCCGTCTGGATGTCGAAGTCGCCGGCGTCGAACCACCCGCCGACGGCGAGGCCGGGGATCCGTTCGAGCGGAGCGAACCGCGTGTCCGTCGTCGGGCCCATGCGGTAGCCGTCGAAGTGCTCGGTGTTGGGCGGCGCCTGGAGCGCGTCGTCGAGGTAGGGGACACCGTGCCACGTCCGGTAGCCCTCGTTCACCTGCATGTGGTCCATCTGGACCGGGAAGAACACGTCCATCGTCGCGTGCCACGCGTCGGCGTAGACGTCGGGTGTGATGATGAACGAGTTTGTGGTCTGGTCGCCGTAGCGGATCGCATAGACGCCGGGCTGGGTCACCGACGAGAAGTCGAACGTGAGGTAGCGGTAGCGGGTGAACGTGCCCCACTCCACCGCCGGCCCGCGGAAGGCCTCGACCTCATTGCCCTCGGGCGTCACGTGGACGACCGTAGCCGTCGCCAGCGGCGCGTCGTTCGGGTCGAGCTCGATGACGGCGACCTTCTCCTGGCCCGGCGTGTAGCCGACCTGCGAGAACTGGACGACCGGCTCGCGCGTCCAGCCCGGGGTGGAGTGGGGCTCGATCCGCCACTGGAGCACCCGGCCCGTCCGCTCCGCGGGGAGCAGGCTGCGCACGACGTACCAGCCGTTCTGGGCCAGGGTGCGGCCGTCGAACAGCAGGAGGTCCGCGTCGAGAGAGTGGATCGTGACGCGGTTCTCGGGGTCCTCGGGCGCCAGCACGATCGTACGGCCCTCGGCCAGCGGCTCGGGGACGATGAACTCGTCCCGGCCGCGGTCGTCGAACGTCGTCTGGCCGTTGTACTGCGGCACCTTGCCCGCCAGCGGCTCCATGTGGGTGGAGCCTGCCGGGTACCGCGGGAAGACGTTCGGCCGGCCGTCCATGAGGTACGTCTTCCGGAAGTAAGCTGCGGGCACGAACTCCAGGTTGAACCCCGCCCTCCCGACGAGCGCCGCCGGCAGCGGCTCGTCCAACTCGACGCTGACGAGGACGCCGTCGCCATCCGGTACGGCGTGGAGCTTGGCCGTGAAGTCGAAGCTCTCGTACCGGAGCGTGACGTTGATGGCGCCCGTCGCCTCGTCGATGGTCCGCTCGACGACCTCGGGGATGAGGTCCCACTGCTCCGGCGTGTTCTGTAGTCGGACGCCGCCGTTGGTGGCCGTTCGGACACCATGGTGGATGATCTCGATGCCTGCGTTTTTCTCGTCGTAGAAGAACCCGGTGTACTGGTTGCTGAAGATCAGGACGTTGACGCCGTCGGTCTCGTAGTAGCCGCGGTCGTTCAGCCGCAGCGCCTGGGCCTGCGCCGGGCTGGCGACGACCGCCAGCGCCCCGGCGAGCAGCGTCAGCGCTCCGGGCAGCCAGCGGGTGAGGATCGGTCGTCGCAGGAGCCGGCCAGCAGTCGCGGCATCCGTGGAGTCGGTGGCAGCACTCGGGGTCATGGAGGGGGGGGCAGAGTGAGAGGGTTCGGGGTGAAGGCATTCGCCCGAGGGGCGTAGAAGAGGCTGCCACGCGGGTGACGGTCGTCGTGGGCGGCGCCGTCTGGCGCTCAGCGCACGTCGAGGTGGTAGATCGAGACGCTGAAGGACGGGAGCGTCAGAGTCCCGGGCAGGGCCGTGAGGGCGGTCTCCTCAAGCGCCACCTGCGGCTCCTCACCGACGGCGACCGTCGCGTCGAGGCTCTCCGGCGCCATCCGCCAGCGCGTCCCGGTGCCTGCGAGCGTGGCGCCTTCGGACGAGAGCGCGAGCTCCTGCGTCTCCTCCGTCGAGTTCGCGACAGCGACGGTCAGCGCAGCGCGATCCTCCGCGGCCGCGTCGAGCGGGAACGTCGGGCTGCCAGCGTAGACGCGGGGCTCCACTCCGCCGAGTGGGTACCGCGTCGCTGGCTGCGGCGAGTCACCCGCCAACGCGACGCGGCCGATGTAGGTCTCGCCGGCCTCGACCGCCAGCCCGCCCTGACCGATGCCGGCCGGCGGCCGGCCGGCCAGCACCAGCGTCGGGGTGTGCGCGCCGAAGAACGTGTCGTGCGCGCCCATGACCACGCGGGCCGAGCCGCCGAGGTCGACCCACCGCCTCGGCATGTCGCGCCCAAAACGCGGGGGCTGGGGCTGCACCGGTTGGGTTCCGACGACGGAATAGAAGAATGTCCACTCGTCCAGCATCTCAGCCCAGAGGACACCGTTGACGAGGCTGCCAGCCTGATCCAGGAACTGGTCGTAGACGCAGGTCAAGATGAGGCCATGAGTCTCGGTGGCACCGACAGTCATGCGAATCTGGGTGGACGATGCCAACGCCAGTCCGATTGTGAGCTCGAAGGGGGAAATCAGCCCGCTATAAAGCCCAGTGCGGAAGTTCGTTGGCATGGCAGGAAGCAGAGGAGAGTAGAAGACCGGGCTGAGATGGGGGCGCCCAGAGGGCCGTTCGCCCTTCCCTGAGAAAAAGGTGGGGGCCTGAGGGGCCACGGCACTAGAATCTAATGAAACGTTTCAATACATTGTCGTTCCAGCTCGCCCCCTCTGTGCCGGCGCACGTTTCCTCACGCCGCCGTTCTCAGTGGATTCAAGGCCTCATCGTGATGCGAAAGCTCTCCGTCCCTGTTCTGGACTGCCTCGCCGCTTGCAAGCAGCCTGTGGCGCAGGTTCCTGTGAGGCTGGCCGTAGGAGGGCTGGCGGAGACCGACGACCAGGTCCGAGAGGCCCTTTCCATCATCCGCGGCGCGACCAACGTCGAGCCCTCCGTGCCTGCCGGCCGGGCGAGGCAGAGGGGCGTCGTGGCAATCGCCCGGTCTGAGTCAGGCGCGAGGAGCCCGTTTCACAGTCACCGCGGCTCCCGAACACCTGGCGGGTGCCGCTGTCCAGATTTGTCCTGCGAGCCGGTCATGGGATGGAGAGTGCCTCCTGGGGTGGATGCGGACCACTGGCTGCCAGCGATGGCCGCCGGCTGGGGGCCAGCACCAATGCCGCGCCGTGAGGGGAACTGGTTTGCTCCGTTCAGAGACGCCTTGACAGAGAAGAGCGGCAGTAGTAGCATCAATACGAATTCGTCAGATGACGTTACCTGTCCTGGCCGCCGAGCGGTTTCCGTGCCACGAAGCGTGAGCACGGCGACCTGCCAGGGGAGAGGGCTGCGTCGCTCTGCGATTCGGAAGCGCTTCGTCTAGGGCGCCCTTCCGAGCGAGGTCACCGTCCGCTCTTCAATCTTTGCCACCTGCTCCAGATACGCTTTGAAACTTTTCAATCTCGTAAATGGGCGCAATTGGCCTGTTCTGCCCCTTGTGCTCCCTGGCCTGTTCAGCTTTGTGGCCGTCGCGTTTGGAAGCGCTTCGGCTCAGGCGAACCTCAATGGCAGCTTCGAGGCGGCCCCACTGGGCGTCGTGACGGACTTCGGTGACGGCGTCAATGGGTGGGCCTTCAACGTCGGCAGCAGCGTCGCAACGGCGCCGCAGTTCGAGATCGTGGAGGGAGACGCGCAGGACGGATCTCAATCCCTCGCGGTGAGCGTCAGCGCACTCGGGACCGACGCGTGGGACATCGAGGCGACGGCGTTCCCGGTGACCGTCACGCCAGGGACGACCTACCAGTACTCGGTGTGGGCGCGGGCGGCGACGGCCGGGGCTACGGTCAGCTTCACCGTCGGCAACCAGTCGTACGAGGAGTATGGGCGGCTCGGGGATCAGACGATCTTGACCACGTGGCAGGAGTACACCTTCTCGTTCACCGTGGACGACGAAGAGACGGAGATCCGGTCGCCGATCCACTTCGGCTACGCCGGCAACGTCGGCAACACGGTCTACATCGACGGCCTCCGGATCGTCGACCCGAACGCGGGCGAGGCGGCCGTGGTCGTCGAGGCCGAGTCCGGGGTGCTCGGGAGCGAGTTCGTGACAGCGACGGACGCGGCGGGCGTCACGTACATCGACATCACGACCGATACCAACGAGACCACAGGCAGTGGGACCGTCCCCGGCGCAAACCGGACGGCCGCCTACGAGGTCACGTTCGGCAGGCCAGGCTGGTACGACCTCTACGTCCGCCTCTATGTCGGCTCCGGGACCTTCAACGACGACAGCTTCTTCTACGCCGACTCGTTCGGCGTCAAGCAGCCTGACCTCGCAGACGACTGGATTACCGCCAACCAGCTCGCCTCGGCCGGCTACGTCTCACCGGACGATTTCGTGACCGGCCTCGGAGCCGAGGGCGCCGAGGTCTGGAAGTGGGTGAACCTGTCCGAGAACGACTTCAACGGCGTTCCGGCCGACTCCTTCTACGTCGGTCCGGACAACCTCACGCTGACGTTCGAGATCGGCGCGCGCGAGAACGGCCTCTTCATCGACAAGCTGGCGTTCGGCCGCTCGGACCTGTTCTTCACCGTCGCCAACCTCGACAACGGCGAGCCCGGCTCGGTGTCGATGGGCGATGACCAGGTCGAGCTTCCGGACCAGATTCTGGCCTACGACCTCGACAAGTTTCTCGGAAACATCTACAGCAACGCGCAGGTCGAGAACTTCGAGTACTACTGGAACTACGTCATCCCCGAGAATGCCGGGAAGTGGGGAAGCGTGGAGGGCACGCGCGACCAGATGAACTGGGCGGCTCTCGATGCCGCCTACGCGCTGGCGCAGGACAACGGCATCGGGTTCAACTTCCACGTGCTCACCTGGGGCGCCCAGCAGCCTGAGTGGCTCTCTGGCCTCTCCGATCAGGAGAAGGTGGAAGAGATTCGGGAGTGGTTCGACGCCGTCGCCGAGCGTTACCCGGAGGCGGACGTGGTGCAGGTGGCCAACGAGGTTCTGCCGGGGCACAACCCGCCTGACGGCCAAAACGGCCGGGCTGAGTACATCCAGGCGCTCGGCGGCGCGGGCTCGACTGGGTGGGACTGGCTCATCAACGCCTTCCAGATGGCGCGAGACGCCTTCCCGGAGGGCACCCGGCTGATGCTCAACGACTATGGCATCCTGAGCAGCCTGAGCAGTGCCCAACAGTACCGCCAGGTGATCGACCTGCTCAACGCACGAGGGCTGATCGACGTGATCGGCGTCCAGGGTCACGCGTTCTCGACGCGGCAGGGCGCGCCGATTACCCAGGTCCTCGACCTGCTCGGCGCGACGGGGCTGCCCATCCAGGTGACCGAGATGGACATCGACGGCAACCCCAACAATAGCGCCTTCGTGACCGACGCCCAGTCCGACGCGAATCAGCTTCGGGACTTGCAGCGGGTGTTTCCGCTGATCTGGCAGCATCCGTCCGTGGAGGGCGTCACGATGTGGGGCTGGCGGCCCGGCCTCTGGAGGAATGACCAGGAGGCCTACCTCGTGCAGAACAACGGCACGGAGCGTCCGGGCCTCGTGTGGTTGCGGGAGTACCTCAACGGGTATCGCACGGACGTGGCAGAGCCCGCGGTGGATGGTGCCGTGCGGCTCCTCGGCGCCGCTCCAAATCCGTTCGCCGGGTCGACTCTCGTCACCTACGAGCTCCGTGAGGCCGCCGCCGTGGACCTCGCCGTCTACGACCTCCTCGGCCGCCGCGTGGCCACGCTCGCCAGCGGGCCCGAGGCCAGCGGGGCGCACACGGTGGCCTTCGAGTCTCGCGGACTCGCCAGCGGGACCTACCTCCTCCGCCTTCTGGCGGGCGGCTCCGCCACCGCCGTGCCCCTCGTGATCGCGCGCTGATCCGGATGCCCACCCCCGACTCCCACCTCTTCACGATCGGCCTCGCACAGTATGGGACGCCTCATCTCATGCTCGCGGCGAACGCCCCCTCATCCTCTCTCATGAACGCGATCCGACGCTTCCGATTCGCAGCGCTCGTCGTGCTGGTCCTCTCCTTCTCCGGTGTCGTCGCCGCCCAGACGGGGCGCGTCGTGGGCACGGTTCGCGAGGCTGGCGGCAACACGCTTCCCGGTGCCAACGTCGTCATCGCCGGGACATCGACCGGCGCGGCGTCCGACATCAACGGTCGATACACGATCATCGCCGCCCCGGCGGGCTCGCAGACGCTCGTCGCCTCATTCGTCGGTTTTCAGAGCGACTCCGTGCAGGTCGTGGTGCCAGCCGGCGGGGAGGTCAGCGTCGACTTCTCGCTCGTCTACGGGAGCGGCGGCATCGAAGTCGTCATCACGGGCCAGGCGCTGGGCCAGCAGACGGCCATCAACGAGCAGCTCAACGCCGAGACCATCTCGAACATCGTCTCGGCCGACCGCATCCGGGAGCTGCCCGACGAGAACGCGGCCGCGGCCGTGAGCCGGCTTCCGGGCGTCTCGATCCAGAACGGCGACCAGATCGTCGTGCGCGGCATCGAGGCCAAGTACAACACGGTCACCGTCAACGGCGTCCAGCTGCCCTCGACGACCACGGACCGCTCGACGGGTCTCGGGTTCATCTCGTCGAACATGCTGGCGGGCATCGAGGTGGCGAAGTCGGTGACGCCGGCCATGGACGCCAACACGATCGGGGGCAACGTGAACCTCCGGCTCCAGGAGGCGCCCTCGGGTCTCCACTTCGACACGATGCTCCAGGGCGATTACAACGACCAGGACCACACGGCCGACAACTACCGCACGTGGGCCAGCGTGAGCGACCGGTTTTTCCGCGACCGGCTCGGTGCGTTCGTCCAGGGTAACGCCCGGCGGTTCAACGGCGGCGGCGACATCGCCTCGGCGAACTGGCAGCCTCTCCCGCAGGCCGACGAGGTGGCGGGGCGGCGTCCGTACGGCATCCTGGACTACAGCTTCCAGGACCAGCTGAACGTGGTGAACGAGTACGGCGCCAGCCTCCTGCTGGACTACCGGCTCCCGGGCGGCAAGCTCATCCTCCAGAACGCCTATTCGGCGGAGGACTTCGACAACTCCGGCCTCGTCGACCAACTGTTCTTGGAGAACGGAAACCGGCGGCTCACCATCAACCGAACCATCGGCAGCCGGACCCTCCTTGTCAACTCGCTCCAGGGCGATCACGAGTTCCGGTGGTTCGGCGTCGACTGGTCGCTCTCGCACGCGCGGAGCCGGAGGAACGACGACCTGGGCTACAGCACCAGCTTCAACGGGGCGAGCTACTTCGACGGGCAGACGCTCCCGAACTGGACGTCCGAGGAGCAGGTCCTCGCGCTGGAGCTCGGGCCCGGCCGGCCCGGCGGCGTCGGGGACGGGCAGACGACCTACGAGGACTTCGGCGAGCGCCGTCTGGTCGGCGCGCTCAATGTGACGGTCCCCGTGAACGTCGGGCCAATCTCCGGCCGCCTCCAGGGGGGAGGCAAGTACACCCAGCTCGACCGCGACCGTGACCGGCTGGTGTACTACCGGCGACTCGGGGACGGCGGCCTCGGCCAGAACGGCGGCGCGGCCGACTTCCTCACGAGCATCGGGGTGGACCCGGGCGGCATCCTTCCCCTCACCGCCTTCCTCGACTCAACCTACGTGGACGATCGAGGCCAGTACTACCTCGACGGCCGCCGGCCATTCGACGGGGCCCTCAACGTCGGATACCTCGACGACTATTTCCGACTCGCCCAGACCGGCTGGCCCACCCCAGCACTGTCGCAGTCTTTCCGCGACGATTACGTGGCGCAGGAGGAGATCGCCGCGGGCTACGTGATGGCCAGCGTCGATCTGGGGCGGTACCTCAACCTCCTGGGCGGCGTCCGGTACGAGAACTTCAGCTTCAGCAACAGCGCCCCGCTCGTTAACCAGACGCTGTACGACGGCCAGGGCGATGTGCGAGACACGCTGAGCATCTCGCGGTCGATGGGGCACTGGTTCCCCAACATCCAGGCCCAGATCCGGCCGACCAACTGGTTCGACATCCGGCTCGCCTACACCCAGACGACGTCGCGTCCTGACTACCAGTACCTGCTGGCGAGCACCTGGGTCGGCGACAGTGGCGACGGTGCGGCGGGTAACCCCACCCTGCGACCGACCATCGCGGACAACTTCGACGCCTACTTCTCTTTCCACGCCAACCGGATCGGGCTTTTTACCTTCGGCTTCTTCGCCAAGAACCTCACGGACATCATCCGTCCCGTCGCCATCCAGCGGCGGACGCTCTCCAACTTCGAGGGGGTCTTCTGGGCGGCGGATACGTCGGCCGCGACGCGAGCGATCACCGGGTACGAGACATGCGTCGACGACCGCGGTCGTGCGGGCCTCTACGTTTCCTGTGGAGCCGATGGCGTCGCGACCGGGCCGCGCGTTCCGGACGTGGGCCAGACCGGCCGGATCTCGACCTACGTCAACAACCCGGACGACGCCTACCTCTCCGGCTTCGAGGTCGACTGGCAGACCAACTTCTGGTACCTGCCGAACCCGCTCAAAAACGTGGTTCTGAACGTAAACTACACCAGGTTGAATTCGGAGGTTGACTACCAGTCCATTTTCCTGACGTCGGACCCCGGGTGCAGCTTCTTCTGCTCGCTCGTCCAGGTCGATACGGTCCGTGCGGGCCGGCTCTTCCAGCAGGGCAACGACATCCTCAACATCGCGCTCGGTGCGGACATCGGCGGGTTCTCGGGGCGCGTCTCGTTCCGCTACCAGGGCGACATCCTCGTCGGGCTCGACCAGCGCGACCCGTCCCTTGACACGTTCACCCAGCCCGTTTACGGGTGGGACTTCTCGGTCCGGCAGCGGCTCCCGATCGACGGGCTCTCGCTGTTCCTGAATGGGGTCAACCTGAGCCATCCTGCCCAGGACAACAACCGGACCCTTGTGGTAGGGCCGGACGCCACCGGGGTCTCGGAGGCCATTACCCAGATCGCGTATTACCCCCGCCGATTCCAACTCGGCATCCGCTACGGTCTGTAAGGGCCGATGGCAGAGGTGGTCTAACTCTGCCGCTCTCTTCATCCTCACTACCCTTTAAGGGATTCCCATGACTCGACCGCTACTCTTCGTCGCGGCGCTCGCCTTCACGGCACTCGGGGCGAGCGCGCAAAACCCGCTCACCGACTACGTGCTCGAAGTGCGGGGCGACACCCTCGTCATCAAAGACTTCTTCGACGCTGGCGGTACGGCCAGTACACTGGGCGCGGTGATCCAGGCCGATACGGACCGGGGCAACGTGCCGGCTGGGCGCGTGTACATGCTCCACGCCGGCGCCAATGGCACCATCGAATCGGGGAACGTATCGCTCTACCTGATGGACGCCGCGATCGGGGCCCAGGGCCGACCGCTGACGATCGTCGGGGAGTTCTGCGGCCTGATGGTCCAGGGCAGCGACACCCAGTGCCGCCCCCCCACGATCGCGGGCTACGAGGACGCGTCGCGGAACCCCGTGAACGCCTCCATCAGCATTGACGACGACCTGACCCTGAAGAACCTTCACTTCACGAGCGCCTACACGCAGGGCCAGTCGGGCTGGAGCTTCCTCAACGTCGACGGCAACGACCTCGACGTCCGGTGGGACAACGTGCTCGGCGAGCACAACCGGTGGGTCATGGCGAACTCGAATGACAACCCGGGGACGGCGTTCTACATCTCGAACAGCTACTTCGTCAACGCGACGGACCAGCCGTCGCGGCGCAACGGCGGGGTGTACGACGCCGTCGGCGTGCCGACGGACGTCATGTGGGTCGAGAACACGACGCACGTCCAGAATGCGGGCATGCAGTACAAATTCCGGAGCTTCGCCCCATCCCAGGTCATCTTCAATCACAACACGTGGGTGAATTCGGCGGGCCAGATTTTCCTGGGATTCGGCTGGTTCACGGACTTCGCGGCCACGAACAACCTGTTTGTCAACAGCAACTACCTGCCGTACTACCCGGGGCTCGACTACTCCGAGATGTACGCGGACAGCACGCAGGCCACCCAGCCCCACGGCATCATCAACCTGTCACCCCTGCCGTCCTCGGGTGGCCAGACGTACGTCAACACGTCGGCGGACTACCCCAACACGACGCCCTTCAGCGAAGCCGACCGGGAGATCCTCGTCGATCTCAACGCGGCCTACTGGGACTCGCAGCTCCTGGGGCTTGCGAGTGCGCTGAACACGGCGGGCGTCGAGGGCAGCGTCTGCGTGAGCGATGGCTGCGTCGACGACAATGCGGCGCTGAACTGGACCAGCCAGGCGATTCTCGCCAACGCCCGGACCACCGCCATGTTCAACGATGACGCGACCTACCCGAAGATGACGTGGGGCACGTGGTATGACCAGAACCCGGGCTTCGTCGACGGTCCCGGTATGGTCCAGGCCCTCTACGACTGGGGCTACGACTCGGCCAACAGCGGCATCACGAACGCGGAGCTGCTGCCGAAGCTCCGGGAGGCCGGCAACGAGGCCGGGAACGAGATCGACAACGAGGACACGAACAACTGGGTCCTCTTCGACTGGCCGGTCGCCGTCGACCTCGCGTATACCAACACGACGTACCTGACGGGTGGCTACAGCGGCTACCCGATCGGGGACCTCAACTGGTTCCCGACCCAGAAGACGGCCTGGGCGGGCCAGCGGGTGGCCGAGTACGCCGCGATTGAGGCGGCGCTCGCAAACGGCACCCGCCTCGCGACGGCCGAGGAAGGTGGTCCGTCTCGGATCGGCCGCCTCGACCAGAACCAGCCGAACCCGTTCAGCGGCGTGACCTCGATCGAGTTCGAACTGGTGACAGCCAGCGCCGTGACCCTGGAGGTCTTCGATACGCTCGGTCGCCATGTGGCCTCGCTCGTCGACCGCGAACTGCCGGCTGGCGTCCACCATGTCGATTGGGACGCGGGCCGTCTCAGCAGCGGCGTGTATGTCTACACGCTCCGCGCAGGCGACACGGTCGAGTCCCGTCGGATGATGGTCGTCCGGTAAGCGATCTCGCTTCGGCCGTCTCCCGGGGTCCCGCCACACGGTCGGTTGGGGCCCCGGGTTTGTTGCGAACACCCGATTCCATTTCCAGCCAGCCTTTCATGTGGTTCTCCTGTTCGCTCGGCGTACTCGTCGTGCTGCTGGCTGCTCCCGGTCTCGCCCAGCCCGTCCCCCGGGAGTCCGTCGTCGCGACGGTGGCGGGCGTGGCGGACGTCACGATGGGCGAGCTGAATGAGCGCGCGGAGCGGATCTTCTACCGGGGCGTCCTCGACCGCACCGAGCGGTACCGCCTCGCCATGCGGGAGGCCACGCTGGACGTTCTCAAAGGCGAGGACTTCTTCCGGATGGGGTATGACAAGGACCCGGCGTTTCTCGCGAGCCTCGGCCCGCAACTGGCGGAGGAGGTCCTCATCGCGTACTACGAGCGGCAGTACGAGCACCCGTACCTCAACGAGGAGACGATCCGCGCTCAGCACGAGGCGATGGGCCGGGCCGTCACCTACCGCCGGATCGTGCTCCGCAAGCCGGCCGGCGCGACCCCGGCGGTTCTCGATGCGCTCCGATCGACCGTCGAGACCATCCGCCGCCAGTCGGACGCGGGGGTGCCGGCCGCGACGCTGGTCCAGCGGTATTCCGAGGAGGACCTCTCGGTCAACGAGGGGGGCCTCATGCCTCCCGTGACGTGGGAGCAGGCCACGAGGTCGCCCCTGGACGCCGCCGTGTTCCAACTCGACCACGGCGACGCCGTGAGTCTCGAAACCCCGGACGCGTTCGTCATCGCCATCGGAGAGCGGGTGGACGAGCGGCCCGTCCCCCCGCTGGCGTCGGTGCACGAGCGGATCGTCGAGACCCTCCGGGGCCATTACGCCGAGCAGGCCAACCAGGCGTATTACGAGGAACGGCAGGCGCTCGTGGACTCGGCCTCGGTGCGCTGGAACGACGAGGTGCTGCGGGAGATTGTCGAGTGGGCTCGGGCGCCCGGCTTCTTCCGAGACACCTACCCGGGCGTCGTCGGTGCGTACCTCGCGGAGCACGGCGACGCGGTCGTGTTCACGGACCGTGCAGGTGAGCTTCGCCTCCGCGATCTGCCGCGGCTTCTGGGCGAGGTTCTGACGGTACGGAACTCCGACTCGAACCGCAGCCGGGCGTTCGTTCAGGACTTCCTGCTCGAAGCCGTTCGAGCGGACCGGATGCTGGACCGAGCCGACGCCCTTGGAATCCGGGAGGCGCTGCTGCGACCCGGCACGCCAAGTCCCGTTCTGGCGTCCGCCTTCGTCGAGTTCTACGACCAGAAGCGGATCGAAGCCCGGCTCCCGGAGCCGACCGACGCGGCGCTCCGGGCGTTTTATCAGACCCACGTCGATTCCCTGTTCTACCAACTTGCCACCGTCTACACGGAGGTTATCGAGCGCACGTCGGAGGCCGAGATCGACGAGGCCTGGGCGAGGGTCCAGGAAGGTGTTCCCTTCGACGAGGTCTCCAGCCGGCGGCTCGTCCGGTCGTTCGAGCGGACGCGCGACGGCGAGATCGTCTCTCGCTTCCTCCAGGAGCCGCCGTACCTCGGAGACGTCGCCTTCGGTCTGAGGGAGGGCGATGTGGCCGGACCCGTCGCGTACGACACGCCGGAGGGCCGGCGCTACGCCATCGTCAAGGCCACGCAGCGACTCGACGAGCGGCCGCTCACCTACGACGAGGTGAGGGACCGTGTGGCCGAGGCCTTCACCGAGGAGCACCGCCAGCGGCTGGCGGCCGAGGTCGAGGCCGAGCTCCGCGCCCGGTACGAGGTCGAGGTCGACGAGGCGTTCTGGGCACGCGTCCTCGACCGGACTCCCTAACCAGCCACGGGCGCCTCTCGACATGACCGCGACGACTCCAGCGAGATGAGCTCTCGTCCTCCCTCCGGCCCGGAACCGCCCCGCCCCACCCCCTCACGGCAGCGGCTCGTGTTCACGGGCGCGATGCTGCTGATCCCCGTCCTGTTCTTCGTCCTCCTCGAAGGCGGACTCCGGCTGGCGGGCTACGGGGAGGACTACCCGCTTTTCGAGCCGCTCGACGAGGACCCGCGCTACCTCGTCCGCAACGCCGACGTGGCGCGGCGCTACTTCGCGCAGCAGGCGCACGTCCCCGCCCCGCTCCACGACGTGTTCGCTGCCGAGAAGGGGGCCGACGAGTACCGGATCTTCGTCCAGGGCGGCTCCACGGCGGCGGGCTTCCCGTTCTACAACGGCGGCGCGTTCTCGCGGATGCTGGAGCATCGCCTCCAGGAGACCTTCCCGGACCGGACCATCGAGGTAGTCAATACGGCGATGGACGCCGTGAGCTCCTACACGCTTCTCGACTTCGCGGACGAGATCCTGGAGCAGAAGCCGGACGCCGTCCTCCTCTACGCCGGGCACAACGAGTACTACGGCGCGCTCGGCGTCGGGTCGACGGAATCGCTCGGGCGGTTCCGTTGGCTCGTCGTCACGTACCTCCGGCTCCGCCATTTCCGGACGGTCCAGCTTCTCCGCAACGGGCTCGCGGGCCTCGCCAGTCGCCCGGCTGGAAGCACCGGCGGGGGAGACGCCAGCGCCACGATGATGGCCCAGATGGCGGGGGAGCAGACCATCCCCTACGGCTCGCCCGAGTACGCGCGCGGCCTGCGGCAATTCCGCGCCAACCTCTCGGACCTGCTGGCGACGTACGAGCGGACCGGCGTCCCCGTGTTCATCGCGACGATCGCCTCGAACGAGCGGGACCAGCCGCCCTTCGAGACCGTGTTCGCTCCCGGGACGGACGAAGCCGCGTGGCACCGTGCCTACGGCGAAGGCGTCGATGCGGTCCGTCGAGGCGATCTCGTCGGTGCGCGCGACGCATTCCGCGAGGCGATGGCGGTGGACACGCTGGCCGCGTCCGCGTTCTATGCGTTCGCCCGTGCCGCTGAGGCCTTGGGCGACACGGTAGAGGCCCGGGCCGCCTTCGTCGCCGCGCGCGACCGCGACGCGCTCCGCTTCCGCGCCCCCGAGGCGATCAACGACGTCATCCGGGAGGTCGCCGCCGCGCACGGGGCCACCGTCGTCGAGGCGGAGGCCGCCCTTCGCCGCGCCTCCCCGGGCGGCACCATAGGGAACGAGGAAATGCTGGAGCACCTCCACCCGACCCTGGATGGCTATTCCCACATCGCAGATGCCTTCTACGATGCCCTCCACGAGGCCGGTGCCATCGGCGACTGGCGCCAGCCCGTCGCCGAGGCCGAGGCGCGGCGCGACCTCCCGCTGACGCCGGCCGACTCGCTCGTCGGTCTCCTCCGCGTTCGGCGGATGATGTCGTTCTGGCCGTTTGTGCCCCGGGGGCAGGTGGTGTCTCGGAAAGACACCTTCACTGTGCGGACGGGCGTCGACCGCGTCGTCGCCGCGCTGTACGCCGACACGGTGCCGTGGCTGGAGGCGACGGGCGAGCTGGCGACGGTCTACGAGCAGCAGGGCGAACTGGAGCGGGCGATCCAGGCGCGGAAGGCCGTCGTCGAGGCCTATCCGATGTTCGCCCAGCCGTACCTCGGGCTAGCCGGCGTCTACTACCGCGCCAACCGCCTGGACGAAGCCGAGCGCTACTTCAACGAGGCTGCTACCCGTGAGCCGCGCTCACCCGATCCGCTGGCGATGCTCGGCGCGCTCGAGATCAAGCGGGGAAACGTGGGGCGGGCCATCGGCTATTTCGAACGCGCCCGCGCGCTCGACCCGCGAAACGCGCAGGTGCTCTACAATCTCGGCGTCGCCTACGTCTTCTCTCGTCGGTTCGACGAGGCGCGCGGAGCCGCGGAGGCGCTTCTTCGAATAGACCCCGCCAGCGCACGGGCGCGCACGCTCCTCGCGAGCTTCCCGCAGGGAGGGACCGTCAGTCTGGCCAGACCACAGTACTGAAACGTTTCATTTCTTTGGTTCGGCGACGGTCAGCTCGAAAGAGTGTCCCGATATTGATCAGGTCATCCGACTACATGCCATGGCCGCTCTCCTCGTTCTGCTCTGGAGCGTTGCCGCGGTCGTGGCTGCGCAGACTGCTCCGCTCCAGATCCACGACCAGGAGTACTTCGCCTTGGAGAGCGTCCACCTTCTGGCCTACAGTAATCGCTACAGCGGCCTCTTCAGCGACTCGAAGCTGAGCGGCATCGAACTCCGCCACCACGACGTGCGGACGGCCACAGCCCGAGACGTCCGGCTGTCGAACACGCCGGAGCAGTGGGACCCGACGCCCGTCCTGGCCCTGGAAGTCCTCAAGCGACGGGTGACCAGCGAAGCCATCGATCACCGGGCTGTCGAGAACGTGCTTGAGCGGCTCGCGATGATCTCCGGCGTCGGCACGCGGGGCAATGAGGTCCACCTACGGCAGCAATCGCGCCAACGGCTCCGTCATCTCGGACGGCTCCGTCCTCGGCCTCGTCGTCGTCCAGCCCGACTCCCCGGAGCCCAAGGAGGACCGGCCGTTCCTCTGGGATGAGGGCGAATACGTCATCCCAATGGCCCCCCTCTTCCTCGACGCCGCACTCACCGCCGACGACCTCACCACCTCCACGCGCGGACGCGCGTCCACAGCATGACCCGTTCCATGACTCGAACCCTGCTCGCCGTCTTGGTCGGCGCCGCGCCGCTCCCCGTCCTCGCCCAGTTCGGCGGGATCTCGCCTTCCGTCGAGATGGACGGCGTCACGATCCAGAAGGTCGCCGACATCCCGTCGTCCCCGAATCCGTTCGTGAGCGGAGACCAGCATCCGTTGCGGATCGCCCAGGACCCGACGGACGGCACGCTCTACGTGCTCACCACCAGCGCCCCGGACGGCCGGGACCCTGGCTCCACGAGCACGGTCTACCGCCTCGTCCCGACGGAGGCCGGGACGTTCACCCTCACGGCCGTCCTCCAGAACGCAGACCATGGGACGCCGCGCCCGGTCGGCATGGCGTTCGGGCCGGAGGGAAACCTCTACCTCGTGGGGAACGACGAGGTGGGGGACACGCAGACGAAGATCGTGGTTCGGCGAGGGACGCCGAACGGCACCGGGTGGGACTGGGCGACGGTCGTTGAGTCCGCGCCGTACCTCTTCAGCTACACCTACTTCGACCACCGGGCCAACTCGGTCGTCGTGACGCCGGACGGGGAGACCCTTCTCATCAACTCGGGCGCGCGGACGGACCACGGCGAGAGCTACGGCGGCGTCCGCGAGGAGGGACTCACCGCGGTCCTCCTCAAGATCCCGGCCGACGCGACCGATCTCGTGCTGCCCAACGACCGCGCCGCGCTCAAGGAGGCGGGCTACGTCTATGCGGAGGGCAACCGAAACACGGCCGACCTCACCTTCGCGCCCAACGGGGACCTGTTCGGGCCGGACAACGCCGGCGACCGTGACGATCCGGGCGAACTCAACTGGCTCCGCGAAGGCCACCACTACGGGTTCCCCTGGCGGATCGGCGGCAACGAGACGCCCATGCAGTTCAACCCGTACGGAGCGCCTTACGGCTACAACGACCCGGCCAACGACCCCCTCGTCCCGGGCGCCTGCAACCCGAACCCCGCCGATACCGGTTGCTACTTCAGCACCGACCCCGGCTACCCGGCCCCGCCCGAGGGCGTCACGTTCACCGAGCCGATTCCGAACGCGGGCCCCTACGCCGACACGTTCCTCGATGCGCAGACTGGCGCGATCCGCGACGCGAGCGACGAGGGACTCACCATCACCTCGTTCGAGGGTGGGCGCTCGCCGCTCGGCCTGACCTTCGATGCCGACTCCGTGCTGACGGGTCGGCTCCGCGGCGGTGCGTTCATGCTCAGCTTCGCGGGCGCCCGTGGGGGCTTCCCGGAGGGCGGGCGGGACCTCGCCTTCCTCGATCTCGACAAGGGTGAGGACGGCTACACGATGACGGTGGAGGCCGTCGTGAGCGATTTCGTGTTCCCGGTGGATGCCCTCATGGTCGGCAATGTGGTCTACGTGATCGAGTACGGGCGGTGGTTCACCAGCCAGCCCATCCGTGAGTCGCGCGGCATCTGGGCGGTGAGGCTCCCGTCGGGGGGAACGGCCGTAGAGGGTGGCCCCGAGGTCACCGCATCGCTTGAGGTCTACCCGAATCCGGCCGTTGGCGAGATCACACTCACGTACCGGCTCGCGGCGCCCGCCGCGGTCCGGATCTCCGTCGTGGACGCGCTCGGCCGCGTGGTCCACACGGTCGAGGCGCCAGCCGGCAGTGGCGAGGCTCGGATCCCAACGGAAGGGCTCAGCGCAGGCGTCTACGTCGTCCAGCTGGCGGCCGGCGAGGCCCGCGCGTCGCGGGTCGTCACGGTCGTCCGGTAGCTGCCGCGCCGCGCCCCGCTGGTGGCCGTCGCCAGCGGGGCGGTGAGAAACGCGTGGGCCGTGGGATCACCAGAGGGGGGGCACCAGGGGCCGGATGTGGCGATCGTAGACCTCGCGCGCCGCGCGCATCTGCGACGCCGTGAGTGGGGGGAGGTCGGCGGCCGAGGCGTTTTCCTCGGCCTGGGCCGGCGTCCGCGCGCCCGGGATGGCGCACGTGACGGCGTCGACCATCAGGATCCAGCGGAGCGCGAACTGGACGAGGCTCATGCCCGCAGGCACGATGGCCTTCAACTCCTCGGCGGCCGCCAGCCCGGCGTCGTAGTCGACGCCCGAGAACGTCTCGCCGCGGTCGAACGCCTCGCCGTGACGGTTGAATGCGCGGTGGTCGTCGGGCGCGAACGCCGTCTGCGGCGTCAGCTTGCCGGTCAGGAGTCCCGAGGCGAGCGGGACGCGCGAGGACGCCGACGTTGTGCGCCCGCGCCTGCTCGAAGAGCTCCTCGGCCGGCCGCTGGCGGAACAGATTGAAGATGATCTGGACCGTCGCGACACCCGGGTATGTGAGGGCCTTGAGCGCCTCCGCGAGGGTCTCGACGCTCACGCCGTAGTGCCGCACCTTGCCGGCTGCGACGAGGTCGTCGAGCACGCCGAACACCTCGGGCAGGTCATACACCGACGAGGGCGGGCAGTGGAGCTGGACGAGGTCGAGCGCGTCGGCGCCGAGGTTCGTTAGGCTCCGTTCCACGAAGGCGGTCAGGTTCGCGCAGGTGTAGCCCTCGGCCACGTGTGGGTCGAGCCGGCGGCCGGCCTTCGTGGCGATGCGGATCCCGGGGTGGTCCCGGCGGAGCTGGCCCAGGAGTCGTTCGCTTCGGCCGTCGCTGTACACGTCGGCCGTGTCGAAGAAGGCGACGCCGAGCTCGACGGCGCGGTGGAGCGCCGCCAGCGACGCGGCGTCGTCGACGGCGCCCCAACTGCCGCCGATGGCCCAGGCGCCGAAGCCGATGGCCGAGACGTCCCAGCCGGTTTTGTCGAGGGTGCGCGTCGTCATCTAGTTGTCCCACAGCCCTTTGAGAGCCGGGTAGAGCTGGCGGAAGCGGGCGTAGGCGTCGGCGTAGGCCGCAGGGTCGGTCGGCTCGGTCGTCCGGGTGATGCGGACAGCGGTGGCGGTCGCAGCCTCGGCCGAGTCCCAGGCGCCAGTCCCGACGCCCGCCAGAAGCGCGGCGCCCAGCGCGGCGGCCTCGCCCACGGCCGGGACCTCCAGGGACACGTCGAGCACGTCGGCCAGGATCTGGCTCCAGAGCGGGCTCTTCGCGGCGCCGCCGGAAAGGCGCACGCGCTCCGGCGCCGGCAGCCCGGCCTCGACGAGCAGCCCGAAGTTGTCCTTCAGCCCGTAGGCGACGCCCTCCAGCACGGCCCGGGTGAGATGGCCGCGCCCGTGGGGCCGCCGGACGCCGAGGAAGCCGCCGCGGGCGTGGACGTCCGCGTGAGGCGTCCGCTCGCCCGAGAGGTACGGGAGGAAGGCGACGCCGTCGGCGCCCGGCGCCACGCGGGCGGCTTCTGCCGTCAGGTGATCGAACGAGACGCCCGGCGCGACCGTGTCGCGGTGCCACGCGAGGCTGTCGCCGGCCGCCAGCATCACGCCCATGACGTGCCACTGGCCGGGCACTGCGTGGGGGAAGGCGTGAGCCCGCCCGCCCGGCGCCACGCGCGGCGTGCTCGACGGCGCGAACACGACGCCCGACGTCCCGACGGTCACGGCCCACGTCCCGGGCTCGACCGCGCCCACGCCGACGCCCTGCGCCGCCTGGTCGCCCCCGCCGCCGACGACGGGCGTTCCAGCCTTCAGCCCGGTCGCCGCCGCCGCTTCGGCACTGATCGTCCCGGTCACGGCGGTGCCCTCGAACGTCGGGGGAAGCAGTGATGGGTCGATGTCGAGCGCGTCCAGGAGGGCGCCGGACCAGTCGCGCGATTCCAGATCCAGCAGGAGCGTCCCGCCGGCGCCGGCGCGGTCCATGGCGTACGTGCCCGTGAGGCAGAGGCGGACGTAGTCCTTCGGGAGGAGGATGCGGGCCGTCCGGGCATACGTCTCGGGCTCGTGCGTTCGCACCCAGAGGAGCTTCGGCGCCGTGAAGCCGGCGAAGGCGTCGTTGCCCGTTAGCTCCACCAGCCGATCGAGGCCACCGACCGACTGGCGGATCGTGTCACACTCGGTGTAGGCGCGGCCGTCGTTCCAGAGGAGCGCCGGGCGGAGGACGGCGCCCGTGGCATCGAGCATGACGAGCCCGTGCATCTGGCCCGTGAGCCCGACGCCGGCCACGTCGTCGCCGGTCACGCCGGTCTCGTCGAGGACCTGCCGGATGCTGGCCTGCGTCGCGCGCCACCAGTCGGCCGGGTCCTGCTCGCTGCCGAAGGGGACGGGCGAGGTCGGCGCGGCGTGCGCCGTGGCGGCCTCGCCGACGAAGTGGCCCGCATCGTCGACGAGGACGGCCTTGGTGGCGGTGGTGGACGTGTCGAGGCCGAGGAAGAAGGGCATGAGTCGTGGTCAGACAGGAGCCCTCCGGCGACCGGCGCGACGGAGGGGAAGGGAGACCGGGCTTCGGGCTACCGGACGTGCTGGTTGACGAGGTTCTCGTAGAGCTCCTGCCGGCCGCTCGTCGAGGCCGGCTCGCCGAGCGCGTCGCCGAGGGCCGCCAGCGCCTCCAGCGACAGCTCGCCGGCCTCGAAGGCGGCCCCGTTGCCCTCGTCGAAGCTGGCGTAGCGCTCGGCCCGCATCGACTCGAAGGCCGAGTTCTGCATCAGGTCGTCGGCGATGACGAGCGCCCGTGCGAACGTGTCCATCCCGCCGATGTGGGCGTAAAACCGGTCCACGAGGTCCACCGAGCTGCGGCGGGCCTTCGCGTCGAAGTTGATGCCGCCGCCCTGGAGCCCGCCCGAGCGGAGCAGGACGAGCATCATCTCGACCGTGTCGTTCAGGTTCATGGGGAACTGGTCGGTGTCCCACTGATTCTGAACATCGCCGCGGTTGGCGTCGAGGCTGCCGAGCATGCCGGCGTCGGCGGCCACCTGCATCTCGTGCTCCATGGTGTGGCCGGCGAGCGTGGCGTGGTTCGTCTCCAGGTTGAGCTTGAAGTCGTCCGCCAGCCCGTGGCGTTCGAGGAAGCCGATGACCGTCGCCGCGTCGTAGTCGTACTGGTGCTTGGAGGGCTCCATCGGCTTCGGCTCGATGAGGAAGGTGCCGTCGAAGCCGTTCGACCGGGCGTAGTCGCGGGCCATCTGGAGGAACCGGGCGAGGTGCTCGGTCTCCCGCTTCATGTCCGTGTTGAGCAGGCTCATGTAGCCCTCGCGCCCGCCCCAGAAGACGTAGCCCCGCCCGCCGAGCGCGATCGTCGCGTCGATGGCGTCCTTGAGTTGCGAGGCCGCGAACGCGACGACGTCGAAGTCGGGGTTCGTCGAGGCCCCGTTCATGTAGCGCGGGTGCGAGAACAGATTGGCCGTGCCCCAGAGCAGCTTCACGCCCGAGGCCTCCTGCTTCTCCTTGGCGTACGCGACGATGTCCTGGAGCCGCGCGCGCGTCTCCGCCCGGCTGGCGCCCTCGTCCACGAGGTCCACGTCGTGGAAGCAATAGTACGGGACGCCCAGCTTGGTGATGAACTCGAACGCCGCGTCCATCTTGTCGCGCGCCCGCTGCTCGGCCGTATTGGCCGTCTCCCAGGGAAACGAGAGCGTGCCGGGGCCGAAGGGATCGGCGCCGGTCTGGTTGAAGGCATGCCAGTAGGCGATGGCGAACCGGAAGTGGTCCTTCATCGCCGTGCCCGCCACCACGCGATCCGCGTCGTAGTACTTGAACGCGAGCGGGTTGTCGGAGTCGGGGCCTTCGTAGGGGATCCGGTCGATGCCGGGGAAATACTCGGTGTCGCCGAGGAGGACGCTCATGAGGGAGAAAGGGAAGGGGGAGAGGCGCCGCTCCGGCGGCACGCGGTTCCGGGAAGATGCGCGGCGATTATCGGCGCGGGGGGGCAGGATGGGCCGACGACGCGTACATCCCGAGGAGCACGCCGACGAAGCCGCCGGCGCGCTCGGTGCTCAGGAGGCTCCCGTCGACGTTGGCTGCCAGCGACCGCCAGTCGCCAGGCGTGGTCGCGTAGGAGAAGGCGTAGGTCGGGCCGTCGGCGGCGATGCGGAGCGAGACCGCGCCATCGCCCGGGAGCGCGGCGGATGCCAGCGTCTCGGCCTCGCCGCGGAACCGGCGCTCAACCTCGACGACGCGCTGGTCGTCCCGCCGGCCGACGCTCAGGAGGAGGTAGGCTTCGTCGTTCTGGAACGCCGCCAGTCCGGCGCGCTCCGCCGCCGTCCGCGGGGCGAACGCGACCGTCGCCTCGGCCGTCATCCGGAGGTGCTGCTGGCGGCGGCCGAGGAACGAGGGGGCGCCCATCCCGGAGAGCGCGACGGGCTGCGCGTCGAGCACGAGCGCGCCGCCGCCGAGGTGGAGCCAGTCGCGGTTCGCCGTCCGGAGGGCCGTCCAGATCGGCGCGAGGGGGCCGTCGAAGTCGTCCGTTACGGTGAAGTTGCCGGACGTGGGGACGGGCGGCGCCGGCTGCGGCGCCAGCGCGGGGCGGTCGTGGACGTACGGGACCTCGGCGTCACCCTCCAGGATCACCGGCCAGCCGTCGGCGGTCCAGCGGACCGGCAGGAGGTACGTCTCGCGGCCCGTGTTGTACTCGTTGCCCCGGTACGGCCGCGTCCCGAGGAAGACCGACCACCAGGCGCCGCCCGGCGTCTGCACGAAGTCAGTGTGCCCGACCGACGTGATGGGGTGCGGGCGGGCGTTGTCATCAAGGTGGCGCTGCGTGAGGATCGGGTTCTGGGACCACGGCTCGTAGGGCCCCCACACGTCGCGGCTGCGGAACACGACGACTGAGTGGTTCACGCTCGTCCCGCCCTCGGCGCAGACGAGGTAATACCACCCGTCTTTCTTGTAGAGGTGCGGCCCCTCGATCCAGACCGGCTGCTGGCTGATGTCGACGCCGCCGTTGACGATCAGCCGCCGCTCGCCGACCATCGCCATCGCCGCCGGGTCGAACTCCTGGAGCCACAGTGCCCGGTGGCCCGAGTAGAGGGGCTCGCCGACCGGCGCGTCGTTGTTGACGACGTACGCCTTGCCGTCGTCGTTGAAGAAGAGGTCGGGGTCGATGCCGTAGAACCCGAGCGGGACCGGGTCGGACCACGGTCCGGCCGGGTCGGTCGCCGTCACCACCGCGTTGCCGCCGCTGTCCACCCACGTCGTGATGACGTAGTAGGTGCCGTCGTGGTAGCGGAGGGTCGGGGCGAAGATGCCGCGCGAGATGCCGAGGCTGTCGAACGGGAGCTGCGACGGCCGCGTGAGCACGTGCCCGATCTGGGTCCAGCTCACGAGGTCGCGGCTGTGCCAGATCGGGATGCCCGGCGTGTGGGCGAACGACGAGTTGACGAGGTAGTAGTCCTCATCGACGCGGACGATGCTGGGGTCTGGGTAGTAGCCCGCGAGGATCGGGTTCGTGTACTGGCCTGGCCCGGCGGACTGCTCGTGGTACACCGCGTCGTCGCCGGTGTAGGTGAACGACTCGAACCGGGCGCCGCCGTCGGGCGCGGCGGCCGTCGAGAGGCTGGCGGTCGGGGCGCACGCGGGGACCGCCAGCGCGAGGACGAAGACAGCGGCCCACAGGCCGCGGTGGATCGGGGTCATCGGGCGGAGGTGGTCGGGTCGGGGACGTGGGTGCTTTCGGGCGGGCCGAGGTACGAGGGAGGCAGGGGCTCCGTCGCCACGACGAGCTTCTGGAGCACCACGCCCGGGTCGACCAGCCAGAACCTCAGGACGTGCGCGCCTGGAGCGTCGAGCGTGTGCGTCGAGGTCGAGCGCTTGATGTTGTCCGACACCATCCGCGACCATGCCGGGTGGTAGTGGTCGGGGTCCATCGACCCCGCGTCGTGCATGGTGACGATCTGGGGCGGCGCGTCGTCGAACGAGACAGCGTAGCGGAGGCCGCCCTTGCCGGCCACGTCGAACGAGGGCGAGAAATAGGCCGTGACGTCGATCTCGCCGGCCTCGTGGAGGAAGACGCGGTACGTGAGGTGCGGGCTGTCGCCGCCCGGCTCTTGGCGCTCGGCCGTCACCGGGGTCGCCATCACGGCCGCGTCGGTGCGCCCCAGGCCGGGGATCACCTGCCAGTCGATGCCGTCCCGGCCAACGGCGTTGGAGAAGTGCGCGGCCTCCATCGACACGGCCCCGCCGGCCTCGACGAAGCCCTCGACGCCGTCGCGCGACGGGTTGAAGACAGGCGCCTGGACCGTCACCGTCCGCTCCGCCCCGGTGATCGTGATGGGCACGCTCGTCCGGCCCCGGGGCGCTGCGGCCCAGTCGGCCGTGACGAGGAGGCGCTCCTGCTGGCGGATCGGGCCGGCGGGCGTCTGGACCGTCAGCCAGTCGGCGCCGGTCGTGACGACGACCTCGAACGGCGTCGCCCCGCGGTTGAAGACCTCGACGTAGACGTCGTCGGGTCCGAACGGGCTGAGCTCGGGCAGCACGACCTCGGCCGCCGAAGCGGGCCACCAGTCGGACGAGCCCTCGACGGCCACGCCCATCTCCGCGGCGGCGGGAAGCTCGATCTCTTCGATCTCCGGCATCACGTTCTCCGGCGGGTCGTTCCAGCTTGTGTAGCCGATGTGGCTCTGGGCCATCATGTGGTCCCACTTGCCGTCCGCGAGCTCGTGGTAATGGCGCGTGATCGCGGCGTCGCGGTCGAAGAGCTGGCGTGCGCGCTCGGCGAGGTCGTTCGTCGCGGCGCGGCCCTGGGCGGCGTAGAGCCGGTTCTTCGCGACCGTCAGGTACAGCTCGTTCAGATTCGCGCTCGCCTGGATCGGGTGGAGGACTAGCTCGAAGTAGGCATCCGCGTAGGCGTCCGGCAGCTCGTCGCCGACCCGCTCGGCCGCCATCCGCAGCGCGTCGTAGGCGGCGGCGACGCGCTCGAACTCGCGGTAGTCAGTCAGGCTGTACGTCTCGGGCGAGAGGAGCTCGGGCGTCCGGCGGCTGTTGTATCGTGTGTAGCCGCGCAGGAAGCCGGCGATCTCGTCGGCGTGGGCCTCGCCGAACTGGGCGGCGGCCCATTGGCGGGCGTAGGCGGGCAGGCGCTCAGCCGGCCAGTCGTCCGGTCCCCAGGCGTAGTCGAGGAAGAACGAGATCGGGAACTCCATCGGCTTGAGGTCGCCGACGTTGAGGATCCAGAGGCGGTCGGCGCCGTGCGCGAGGGCCAGGTGCATCTGCTCCCAGACCCGCTCGATCTGCGTCTTGTTGATCCACTTGTAGCTCCGCGGCCCGCCCACGTAGTCGACGTGGTAGTAGACGCCGTAGCCACCGGCGCGCGGCGCGGCGTCCGCGTCCGGGAGGCGGCGGATGTTGCCCCAGTTGTCGTCCGAGAACAGGAGCGTGACGTCGTCGGGGACGGTCATGCCCTGGTCGTAGTAGTCCTGGACCTCCTTGTAGAGCGCCCACACCTGAGGCGTCTCCTCGGCCGGCTGGCCGGTCACGTCGGCGATGATCTCGCGCTGGTCGGCCACGATCCGCTCTAGGAGATTGATCGCCGTGCCCTCCGTCATCGCCTCGTCGCCGTCGCCGCGCATGCCGACGGTCACGAGGCTCTCGTGGTCGCCCAGCCGCTCGACGCCCTCGCGCCAGAAGGCCCGGAGCGTGTCGGCGTTGGCGGTGTAGTCCCACGGGCCGTTGCCGTACCGCTCCCACTCGACGTGGGCGCGCGACAGCGGCTCGTGGTGGCTCGTGCCGAGGACGACGCCCATCTCGTCCGCCAGCGCAGGCGCGGCGGGGTCGTCGTCGTAGATCGACTTGCCCCACATGGCCGGCCAGAGGACGTTTCCCTTCAGCCGGAGGACGAGCTCGAAGACGTGCGCGTAGAAGGCGGCGTTGAGGCCGCCGAACGCCTCGCGCGCCCAGCTCCCGAGCGCGGGCTCCTCGTCGTTGAGGAAGAGGCCGCGGTAACGGACCGCGGGCCTGTCCACGCGGCGACCGGGCGAGACGTAGAGGTCTGTCTGGCGCTCGACGGGGACATCGGCCCACCAGGCCCACGGCGAGACGCCGATGGCCTGCGAGAGATCGTAGACGCCGAAGATGGTCCCCCGCCGGTCGGCCCCGGCGATGACGAGCGCGCGGTCGACGCCCGGGAACGGGGCCTCGACGGTCTGCTGGACGAAGGCTTCCCACCGGCCCGATGCGCCCGTCGTGTCGAGTCGGCCCTCGGCCACGAGCCGGTCCACGAGCCCGCTCTGCCCCAGCGTCCCGACGATCACGGCGGGGCCGGAGGATGGGAGCGCTTCCAGGTTGAGGCCGACGGACGCGCCCGACACGCGCCCCAGGTCGGACTGGAGGTCGCGGAGGGCACGGAGCACGCCCTTGGCGTCCCCCGCGTCGGCGTAGATCATCGAAGGCCGCCCGTCCGTGACGAGCGCCAGCCGGCCGGGGCCGGGCGCGGCGCAGACGAACGCGCCGCTGGGGCACGGCTCGGGCGCCGTGGGGGCGGCGAGGATGGGGGTGGCGCCTCCACACCCCGTAAGGAGGAGGCCCAGAGCGGCGATCCCGCGGAGGCGGGTCCGAACGGAGCCGGTGGTCATCAGGCGAGCGGGGTCTGGTCGGGGTCCCACTGGCGGACCACCTCGCGGACGCCGCCGAGGTGGGCGCGCATCCGGTCCTCGGCGAGCGTGGCGTCGCCCTGGCGGATGGCGTCGAGGAGTGCCTCGTGCTCGCGGTGATCCTTCTCGCGCGAGCCGTAGATGTCGAGGATCACACGCTGCTCCTTCTGGAACAGCGTCGAGAGGACCTCCTGCATCTGGGCCAGGACGGCGTTCCCCGAGGCGACGGCGATCTCGCGGTGGAACGCCATGTTGGCCTCGCTGAGCGCCTCGTCGTCGGCCTCGTCACCGTCGCCGATGGCGGCCTCGGCCTGGCCGAGGAGCGTGGTCATCTGGGCGATGTGCTCCTCGGTGGCGTTGCTCGCCGCCAGCGCGATGGCGGTCGTTTCGATCGGCGTCCGGGCCTCGACGAGGTCGAGGAGCAGCTTCTTCGACACGCCGCCGGCGAACGTCGGGTTGGAGACGAGCAGCATGTCCTTGCCGCGCTTGACGTAGACGCCCGAGCCGTGCCGGATCTCGACGGCCCCGATGACCTCCAGCTTGCGGAGGGCCTCCCGGAGCGTCGGGTGGCCCACGCCGAAGCTCTGGGCCATGTGCATGATGGCCGGGAGGCGGTCGCCGGGCTGGTAGTCCCCGCTCCGGATCATCTGGAGGAGGCGGTCGGTGAGGTCGTCGGCGAGGGTGGTCCTGGAGACGCGCCCGATAGGGAGGGCCATGGCAGATTCCTTGACTGGATCTGAGTCCAGTGATAATATGACTTGATGCAAAGGTACGGGGATACGGAGACGCTCGTCAAGACGGGCGTGGTGGCCGACGGGGCGGGAGCTCTGCTCCCACGGCCGGCCGGTCCCTGCGTGCCCTTAACCCCCCCCATCACCTCGGCTGTTCCCCCTTTCTCTGTGCCCCCCACCCCCGCTCAGCGCGCCGCCGACCTCCTCGCTCAGATGACGCTGGAGGAAAAGGCGGCTCAGATGACATGCGTCTGGAATGACAAGGACACCACGCTCATCGACCCTGAGACGGGCCAGTTCGACCCGGAGAAGGCACGGGCGGCCTTCGGGCACGGGCGTGGCATCGGACAGGTCGGGCGGCCAAGTGACGCGGGCGCCACGCTGGCGGCGCCCGAGCGGGGCCGCGGTCCCCGCCAGCAGGCCGAGCTGACGAACGCCATCCAGCGGTTCTTCGTCGAGGAGTCTCGGCTCGGCATCCCGGTCTTCTTCCATGAGGAGTGCCTCCATGGGCAGGCCGCCCCGGTCGCGACCTCATTCCCGCAGCCCATCGCGCTCGGCGCCACGTTCGACCCCGATCTCGTCGAGCGGCTCTACGCGCTGGCGGCGCGCGAGGCCCGCGTGCGCGGCACGCACCAGGCGCTCACCCCCGTCGTGGACGTGGCCCGCGACCCGCGCTGGGGGCGCGTCGAGGAGACATTCGGCGAGGACCCGTGGCTGGTGGGTACGCTCGGCGTGGCGGCCGTCCGAGGCTTCCAGGGCGACGGCACCTTCCACGACCGCGAGCACCTCGTCGCCACGCTCAAGCATTTCGCGGCGCACGGCCAGCCCGAGTCCGGCATGAACTGCGCGCCGGTGAACGTGTCCGAGCGGGAGCTCCGCGAGACCTTCCTGATGCCGTTCCGTCGGGCCATCGAGGAGGCCGGCTGTCTCAGCGTGATGGCCTCGTACAACGAGATCGACGGCGTCCCGAGCCACGCGAGCACGTGGCTCCTCCGCGACGTGCTCCGCGGCGAGTGGGGATTCGAGGGGTTCGTCGTGAGCGACTACTACGCGATCTGGGAGCTGTTCGACCGGCCCGACACGCACGCCCACCGCGTCGCGGCGGACAAGAAGGAGGCCGCCGTGCTGGCGGTCCGTGCCGGCGTCAACATCGAGCTGCCCGAGCCCGACTGCTACCGGCACCTCGTCGAACTGGTGGAGGAGGGGACGCTCGCGGAGGCTGACCTCGACGACCTCGTGCGTCCGATGCTGGAGGCCAAGTTTCGGTTCGGCCTGTTCGACGACCCGTACGTCGATCCTGAGGAGGCCGAGCGCGTCGTGGCCTCCGACGCCCATCGGGCGCTCGCGCTGGAGGGCGCGCAGAAGGCGATCACGCTGCTCAAGAACGAGCCCGTCCCGGACGGCGGCGCGCCCGTGCTCCCGCTCGACCTCGGCAGCCTCCGCCGAATCGCCGTCGTCGGACCGAACGCGAACCGGAGCCTGCTCGGCGGCTACAGCGGCGTCCCGCCGGTCGACGTGTCGGTGCTCGACGGCATCCGCCAGCGCGTCGGCGACGCGGCCGAGGTCGTCTATGCCGAGGGC
>CAYPVZ010000005.1:0-7983 GCA_964414235.1 uncultured Rhodothermales bacterium
TCTCGCGGTACGCCTCGGGCTCGCGCTCGCGCCGGAGCGCCACCTCGGCCTCGCTCCGCAGCGTCGCGAGCGGCGTCAGCAGCTCGTGGGCCGCGTTCGACGTGAACCGGCGCTCGCGCTCGACCGACGCCTCCAGGCGCCCCAGGAGCCCGTTGAACGTCTCCGCCAGGTCCGTCAGCTCGTCGCGCGTCTCGAAGTCCGACGGCAGCCGCCCGCCCAGCCTCGCGCCGTCCGACGCCAGCCGCCCGGCCGCGTCGGTCAGCACGGCCACGGGCCGGAGGGCGCGGCGCGCCAGCCACCCCCCGGCGCCGAGCGCGAACAGCACGCTCAGGGCCACGCCCAGCATCAGCATCCGCCCCAGGTCCCGGAGCTCGCGGTGCCGGCTCCACTCGACGCCCGAGACCTCGGCGTAGCCCGCCAGTGCCCCGCCCGGCGCCCGGACCGGGCTCACGCGCGACCGGACGGGCTCGCCCGCCCACTCCCGGCTCACGCGGAGCACGTCGCCCCCCTCGGGGAGCACGACGCCCAGCGGGGGCAGTCCGTCGACGTTGGCCGACTGGTACACGACGTCGCCCTCGGTCGTCAGCACGCGGACGAACGTTCCGTTCGGCCCCTCCAGCCGCGTCGCGACGGACGCCGCGCGGTCCAGGGCGCTCACGTCCACGCCGCCCGCGGTCGCGCGGAGCAGCGGGGCCACCGCTTCCCACTCGTGGTCGAGGTGCCGGTCGAAGCTCCGGTGCGCCGCCGCGTGGAAGCCGAGGTAGCAGAAGACGGCGAACCCGCTCAAGAGCAGCAGCAGCGTCAGCGCGTACCACAGCGCGAGCCGGGCCGAGATGGGGAGCGAGAGGAGTCGGGCCATGACCGAAGAACGCGGCGCCGCGTCTACTCCGCACCCGGCACGAGCCGGTAGCCCACCCCCCGGATCGTCTCGACGTGGGGCGCGCCCTCGGCGCCCGACGCCTTGACGGCGTCGTCGAGCCGCTGGCGGAGCCCGCTCACGGTCACGTCGAGGGCGTTGTCGGTCACGAACAGGGCGTCGCCCCAGACGCGCTCGGCGAGGACCGTCCGCGACAATGCCGCGTCGGCGCTCCGCATGAACACCTCCAGCATGGCGTACTCCTTCGGGCGGAGGTTGAGGACGGCCTCGCCCCTCGGGCCGCCCATCGTCACCTTACGGCGCTCGCCGTCGAGCAACAGCGGGCCGACGGTCACGGTCCGCTCCTGGTCGCTCAGCGGGGGCCGACGGAGCAGCGCCCGCAGCCGCGCCACCAGCTCCTCGAAGGCGAACGGCTTGGGGAGGTAGTCGTCGGCCCCGGCGTCGAGCCCGGCCACGCGGTGCTCCACGTCGGAGAGCGCCGTCAGCATCAGGACCGGCTCTTCGCGGCCCGCGGCGCGGAGCCGCTCGACGAGCGTCTTGCCGTCGCCCTTCGGGAGCCGCCAGTCCACCACGAAGGCGTCGTAGGCGTTCGCCAGAGCGAGCCGCTCGCCCGCCTCGGCGTCGCCCGCCACGTCGACGCGGTAGCCCTCCTCCTCCAGCCCGCGGCGGACGGAGTCGGCCAGGCGGGCCTCGTCTTCGATGAGCGAGACCCACATGGGGACGTCGGGAAAAGGGGAGCCCATCGGATACCGATGGAATGGGGCCAGAACCTGCACCTTAACACCTTTTCAGGTCCCGCAAAGCCTCACCTCAGCCGCCGATCCGTTCCCTCCCCTCACAGACCCCGGTCCCATGGCCCTCGTCGTCGTCCTCTGGTTCGTCGCCCTCTCAGTCGCCACCGTCGCCGTCGGGCGCGCCCTCGCGCCGCCCTCTCTCCGCCACCTCGGCCACTCTCCTTCCCGGTAGCCCTCCATGCTCCCCGACTGGGCCCCCAACGTCCACCCGCTCGTCGTCCACTTCCCGATCGCGCTGCTGTTGGTGGCCGCGCTGGTGGACGCCATCGCGCTCGCCGTGCGCAAGACGTACCCCTGGGTCCGGACCTCCGCCGTCGGGCTCTACGCGCTCGGCGCGCTCGGCGCCGCCGCCGCGTTCCTGACGGGCCGCGACGCCTCCGACGAGGTGGACCTGCCCGCGCAAGCGCTCACGACGCTGAACGCCCACGCCGACTGGGCCCTGACCCTCGTCTGGTTCGCGGGCCTCTACGCACTCGTCCGCGTGGTCGCGCTCCGCTACGACCGCGAGCGCCGGCTCGCCGTCCACCTGCCGCTGGCGGCGCTCGGCCTCGTGGGGCTGTTCCTCGTCCAGCAGACCGCCGAGCGCGGCGGGCAGATGGTCTACCAGTACGGCGTGGCTGTGGCCGCAGCCTCGGGCGATGCCCACGCCGGAATGGAGGGAATGGACATGTCAGCCCCACCAGACACATCCGTCGCGGCCCGCCTCGACGTGCTCGCGGGCGCGCCCGCTCAGGGCTCCGCCTTCACCGTCACGTCTGGTCAGCCCACGCTCGCCTTGCTGCCCGACACCCTCGGCGACCTCGAAGTGCGCGCCACGCTCGACCTGTCGGGCTTCACCGGCACCGCCGCCCTCGTCCACCACGTCCAGGACACCCAGACCTACGACTTCCTCGCCCTCGACCGCCCGGCCTCGGGCGGGGTGACCCTCCGCCAGGGCCGCGTCGAGGGCGGCGACGAGACCACCCTGGACAGCGGGACAGCGGCGCTCGACGGTACCGCCGAGGTCAAGGCCTACGCCGTCGGCACCCACTTCCGCGGCTACCTCGGCGGCGAGCAGCTCACGCACCCCCACGCCGACGTGGCCCCGCCCGGACGCGTCGGGCTCCGCCTCGACGGCCAGGGCACCGTCCGCGTCCTCGCTCTCTCGGCCACTCCGGTCGAGTAGTCCGCCCGACCGCCTCTGGCGTCCCCCATCTCCCCTCCCCATGCGCACGCTCGCCCTCTTCCTCTCGCTTGTCACCCTGTCCGCCTGCGGCTCCGACGATGCCGCAGTTGGTCCGCCCCCCGAGGCTCCCCGCAGCGATGAACCGTCGCTCCCCGACGTAGAGCCCGACCTCTCGCCGGACGCTGCGGAGCCGACCGCCGAGGCGCCGGACGAGCCGACGCACACCACGGCGCCCCCGCCGCCCCTCGCCCCCGTCGAGCCTGGCCCCGCCGTGCCCGTCCCAGCGGACCATCCCGAAGGCGAGCACTCCATGGACGACGGGACCCCGATGCGCGGCGACATGCCGATGGACGGCGAGCACACGATGGGCGACGGAACGCCGATGGACCACGACGGCCACGCAGGGGGGCACGACGGCTAGCCCGGCCCTTCGCGCGCTCTTCGCCGCCCACCTTAGCGCCTTTTAAGGCCCGGGCCCGCACCGCTGCGGCCCCGGCCCGTACCAGACCCAGCACTCGACTCACCCCTCCGATGGACCGCCGACTCTTCCTCCGCAACGCCTCCGCCTTCGGCGCCCTCGCGGGTCTGAGCGCGATGACCCCGGCCTGGGCGCGCTCGGCGCTCACCCTCGGCCCGGCCCGCGTCGAGGGGCTCGCCCCCACCGTCCGCCGGCCCGGCCTGGTCGAATACGACCTCACGATCGACCGGACGCGGCTCGCCTTCGGCGGCCGAACCGGCACCGCCGTCACCATGAACGGATCCGTCCCCGGCCCCCTCCTCCGCTTCACCGAGGGCGACGAAGCCGTCATCCGTGTCCACAACAAGCTGGACGAGATGACGTCCATCCACTGGCACGGGCTCATCCTGCCCAACGCCATGGACGGCGTGCCGCACGTCAACTTCCCCGGCATCGGGGCGCGGTCGACGTTCGAGTACCGCTTCCCGATCCGCCAATACGGGACGTACTGGTGCCACAGCCACTCGGCGTTCCAGGAGCAGCTCGGCCACTACGCGCCGCTCGTGATCGACCCCGCCGGGCCGGACCCGGCGCCGTTCGACCGCGAGATGATCGTCGTCTTGTCGGACTGGACGTTCGAGAACCCGCACGACGTGCTCGCCAACCTCAAGAAGCGCGCGAACTACTACAACTACCAGCGCCAGACGGTCGCGGGGCTCCTGGGCGGCGACGGCATGAGCGTCGGGGAGCGCCTCGATTGGCAGCGGATGCGGATGGACCCCTCCGACATCATGGACATCACGGGGGCGACGTACACGTTCCTGATGAACGGGCAGGCCCCCGACCCGGGCTGGTACGGCCAGTTCCGGCCCGGCGAGCGCGTCCGCCTCCGGTTCGTCAACGCGAGCGCCGGCACGTTCTACGACGTCCGCATCCCCGGCCTCGACCTGACCGTCGTCCAGGTCAACGGCCAGCACGTCCAGCCCGTCGCCGTCGAGGAGTTCCGGATCGGCATCGCCGAGACCTACGACGTCATCGTCGAGCCCGGCGACCGGGCGTACACCCTCTTTGCCGAGTCGATGGACCGCTCGGGCTACGCGCGCGGCACCCTGGCCCCCCGGCCCGGCATGACGGCGCCGGTCCCCGCCGAGCGCGAGCGCCCGACGCTGACCATGATGGACATGGGCATGGACCACGGCGCGATGGGCGGCATGGACGGGATGGACCACGGCAGCATGGACATGTCCGGCGGCGCGATGGCCGGGATGGACCACGGGGCGATGGACGCGCCCGCCTCTGGTACCGACACCTCGATGGAGGGCATGGACCACTCGGGCATGGCGATGGGTGCGGCATCGGGTGAGATGGCGATGCCCGGCGTCGACCGGACCGGCCTCCGCCCGCCAGGCACGCTCCCCGAGCCGACGATGCACGGCCCCGACGACCACGGCAAGGCCAACGCGATGGCGCCGATGCAGACCCGCTCGCGCCTCCACGAGCCCGGCGTCGGGCTGGGCGACGACGGCCGCCGCGTCCTCGTCTACACCGACCTCAAGTCGCTCCACCCCGAGCCGCGCCGCGCGCCCGACCGCGAGATCGAGCTCCACCTCACCGGCAACATGGAGCGCTACATGTGGGGCATCAACGGCAAGACCTACGCCGAGGAGCCGCTCATCCCGATGACCCTCGGCGAGCGCCTCCGCCTCACCATGGTCAACGACACCATGATGAACCACCCGATGCACCTCCACGGCATGTGGATGGAGCTCGAGAACGGCCACGGCGACTACATCCCGCGCGTCCACACCATCGTCGTCAAGCCCGCCGAGCGGGTCTCGCTCCTCGTTGAGGTCGACGCGCTGGGGCCGTGGGCCTTCCACTGCCACATCCTCTACCACATGGACCTCGGCATGTTCAGGGTCGCCATGGTGCAGCGGCCCGGCGAGACGCTCCCGCCCGAGTTCGCCGCCAGATACATACCCCAGGGCTGACCCACATGCCTTGTACCCACGTCTCAGGATGGGCGGCGCCCTCTTGTGCTCCCGACAGATTCTTCCCGATGCTTCGAACTGCCCTCGTTCTGCTCCTTCTCGCCCTCGCAGTCGTCCTCCTCGCGAGAGGGACGGCCGCTCAAGATGCCCCGCCGTTCCCCGAGTACCCGGACTTCCGGCCCGGAGTGGGCGCTGCGGCGGACCAGAACCTCTACTCCCTCGCGCTCCTCGACCTCTTCGAGGTCGCCCCGGCCGCCTCCGGCGTGCCCGCCCGCGTCGAGGGCCTGTACCGGATCGGGACGGACTACACCCGGCTCTACATCAAGGGCGAGGGCGAGGGGCTCATCGCCGACGCCGACGGGGAGGTCGAGGGCCAGGCGCTCTACAGCCGCCTCATCACGTCGTACTTCGAGGCCCAGGCGGGCCTCCGGCTCGACACCGAGTTCGGCGAGGGCGACGTCCGCGCCCGGCCCCACCTCGTGGTCGGCCTGGAGGGGCTCGCGCCGTACTTCTTCGAGGTCGAGCCCGCCGTCTTCCTCTCGGCCGCGGGCGACCTCTCGGCCCGCTTCACCGGCTCCTACGACCTCCTGCTCACGCAGCGCCTCGTCGCCCAGCCCCGGCTGGAGGTCAACGCGGCGCTCCAGGAGGTGGCCGACTGGGGCGTCGGGCCGGGCCTCAACGACACCGAGCTCGGGCTCCGGCTCCGCTACGAGGTCCGCCGCGAGGTGGCCCCCTACGTCGGCGTGAACTGGACCCAGCGCTACGGGGCCGCCGCCGACTTCGCCCGCAACGAGGGCAGCTCGGCCTCCGAGGCCAACGTCGTCTTCGGCCTCCGCCTGTGGCGCTAGCCCGCCAGGCTCACGCTCCTCCCCCGCAACACGACCCTCCTCCGATGTACGACGCCCCACACTACATGATCGGCATGCATTGGATCTGGTGGCTCGTCTGGGTCGCTGTCATCGCCGCCGCCTGGTGGACCCTCGCCAGGCGCCCCGCCGCACCGGCCGAGCCCACCCCGCTCGAGCGCCTTCAGCGACGGTACGCCGACGGCGAGATCACGACCGAGGTCTACGAGGAACAGAAGGCCACCCTGCTCCGCGACCGCTAGCCCTGGACTCGTGACGCCCTCCCGCCCCGCTGCCGACCCCGCCCTCACACCCAACGCACCGGCGTGACGCGCATGGACCGCCGACACTTCCTTCAACAGACCGTCCTCGCCGGAGCCGCGACCCTCGTGGGCTGCCGGCCGGACGTCCCCGTTCCGGCCGAGCGATCTCAGGCCGTCGCCGTGCCCGGGGCGCCCTCGTATCAGGCAGTCCGGGAGGCGGCCTCCGGCCCTGCCCGGCGGGTCCGTCTCGTCGCCGAGGCGGTTGAGGTCGAGGTGGGGCCCGGTGAGGTCTGGCGCACCTGGGGCTACAACGGCGGGTATCCCGGCCCCGAGATCCGCCTCGCCGAGGGCGAGCGGCTCGAAGCCACCGTCGAGAACCGCCTCGCGGAGGGCACGACCGTCCACTGGCACGGCATCCCGCTTCCCAACCCCATGGACGGCGTCCCCGGCCTGACGCAGGAGCCCATTCCCCCCGGCGGCTCGTTCGTCTACGACTTCGAGGCCAACCCCGCCGGCAGCTACCTCTACCACAGCCACGTCGGCCTCCAACTCGATCGCGGCCTCGTCGCCCCACTCATCATTGAAGAGCGCGAGCCCCACGTCGGCTACGACCGCGAGGTCACGATCGTCCTCGACGATTTCCTCCCGGGCGCGCCCGAGCCCCTCGCGGCAGGGGGCCGGGGCGGCATGATGGGAGGACGGGGGCGCATGGGGCAGGGGAGAGGCGGCATGATGAGCGGCCAGGTGCCGCACTACCGCGGCCTCCTGCTCAACGGCAAGCTCCCCTCCGACCCCGTCGCCATCGACGTCCGGCGGGGCGAGCAGCTCCGGATGCGCCTCATGAACCCCTCCGGCGCCACCACTTTCCGGTTCGCCGTGGGTGGCCACCGGCTCATCGTCACCCACGCGGACGGCGAGCCCGTCCGCCCGGTCACCGTGGATGCCCTCGTTGTCAGCATGGGCGAGCGCTACGACGTCGTCCTGGAGGCCGACAACCCCGGGGCCTGGCCCATCGCGGCCGCTACCGTCGAAGGCACCAGCGCCCCGGCCCAGGCCATCCTGCGCTACCGCGATGCCACCGCCACGCGCCCTCCCGAAGGCGCCCTCCCCAACGGACTCACCGGGGGGCAGCTCCTCCGCCTCGGCGACCTCCGAAGCGTCGAGGACTCGCCCCCCGCCACCCGGCCCGATCGAACGGTCGACCTCACCCTCGCGGGCGGGATGATGTCGTCGGCGTGGACTATCGACGGGCAGGCCTACCCCGACGCCGCTCCCATCGAGGTCCATGAGGGCGAACGCGTCCGGCTGAGCATGACCAACCACAGCGCCATGCTCCACCCGATGCACCTCCACGGCCACTTCTTCCGCACCGGCGACCTCGCATCCGGCGGCGTCCGGAAAGACACCGTCCTCGTCCCGGCTCACATGGGCCGCGTCGCCGTCGAATTCGTCGCCGACAACCCTGGGCGGTGGTTCTTCCACTGCCACAACGCCTACCACCTGGAGGCGGGCATGGCCCGCGAGGTCCGCTACGTCTAGCGCCCCGCCTGCGCACCGCACGCAGCGCGCCCCCCCCGCCCTGGTCTCCCGC
>CAYPVZ010000005.1:7993-8528 GCA_964414235.1 uncultured Rhodothermales bacterium
CCCACCCCCCCCCTACGATGAAACGACCCCTTTCGGCCCTCCTCCTCTGCACGCTCGCGCTCCTCGTCGCGACGAGCGCCCACGCCCAGCAGCACCAGCATCAACCCGCCGACACCACCCGGGCCATGCCCATGGACCACGGTCAGATGGAGGGCATGGACCAGTCCGACATGGACATGGAGGGCATGATGCCGCAGATGATGGCCATGCACGAGCGCATGATGGCCGACCCCGAGATGCACCAGCGCATGATGGCCAACCCCGACATGCAGGCCATGATGCAGGAGATGATGGGCGGCGAGATGGACATGGCCGCCATGCGCGAGCGGATGGCGGCCATGTCCCCCGACGAGCGCCAAGCCCACATGCAGCAGATGCACGCCGGGATGATGGAGCGGATGGCGGCCATGGACCCGGAGCGCCGCCGCGCGATGCACGAGCGGATGATGACCATGCACCAGGGCATGATGAACGACCCCGAGATGCGGGAGCGGATGATGGCCGACCCGGAGATGCGCCAGATGATGGAGGGCAT
>CAYPVZ010000005.1:8628-24703 GCA_964414235.1 uncultured Rhodothermales bacterium
GGACCACTCCCAGATGGAGGGCATGGACCACTCCCAGATGGAGGGCATGGACCACTCCCAGATGGAGGGCATGGACCACGGCTCGATGGACCATAGTCAGATGGAAGGGATGGACCACGCCGAGGGCGTCGCCATGCAGCGCCGGAACGCGGGCGCGCACAACGGCGACGAGCGCCCGGCCACGCCGGCCGTCGGCGAGGCCGAGTTCGCCGCCTCGGCCACCGCCGACCGCTTCCACGCCGCCCTCGCCGCGGGCGACCGCGCCGCTGTGGAGGCGCTCCTCGCCCCCGACGCCGTCGTCCTCGAAGGGGGGCGACACGAGTCGCGCGCCGAGTACCTCTCGCACCACTTCGCCCGCGACGCCGAGTTCCTCTCCAGCACCACGCCCGAGTCGCTCTACCGCCGCACCGGCGTCGCCGGGGACGCCGCCTGGGTCGCCTCCACGCAGCGCATCGGGGACACGGAGATGGCCGAACTGCTCGTCATGAAGCAGACCCCCGACGGCTGGCGCGTCGCCGCTGTCCATTGGTCCTCCGCGCGCTAGATCATGGACCTCGTCGCCCTCGCCTCTGGCGTCGCCACCGCCGCCGTCCTCGCAGCGTTCGCGCGGGCGACGGGCTTCGACCGCGACCGCTCGTTCTACCCGACGGTCCTCGTCGTCATCGCCCTGCTTTACGTTTTATTCGGCGTTGAAGACGGAGCCATCTCAGTTGTCGCCGCCGAGACGGCGGTCGCACTCGCGTTCGTTGCGGTTGCCGTCGTCGCGTTTCACCGACGCTCGCCCACGCTCCTCGCCGTCGGCCTCGCGCTCCACGGTGTCTGGGACGCCGCGCATCCCGCCCTGCTGCCCGCCAGCGACGCTGTCCCCGATTGGTGGCCAGCCTTCTGCCTCGGCGTCGACCTACCACTGGCGGCTTGGGCCTATGTCCGCTGGCCACCCCGACTCCACGCCGAGAAGTCCGACCCCTCGCGTGGCGCCGGACCCGCTGCCCTTTAAGGCGATGCGGTCCGGCATCTTTCAAGCGGCCTCTGGCGCTTCGCCCGCTGCGAGGCCTTCGGCGTGGGCCGCGAGCGCATCGAGCACGCTCGTGCCCTCAGCGAGTAGGTCCCGCATCACCGCCGGACGCCCCCGGTCATCGATTCCGAAGTGCTCGACGAGGTCCGTGTAGTCCGACGCCTTCCGGTGCGCAGACCCTCTCGAACGAAGCCACTGGACGTCCTTCATCCACCCCGTCGGTAGCCGATCGAGCCCGTGCGCGCTCGCGTCAAACCCGGTCGCGTCGAGGTAACCCACAAACTTCGCGATCCCCTGCTCGCCGCCCTCGTACTCGAACCCGGCCGCGATGGCCGCCTTCCGAATGCGCTTCTCGTTGAGCGAGTCGATGGCCGCCTTCGCGAGCGACAGCACCTGACTGTCAAACTCGGCCGCGCCGTCGTTCAGGGGTACGCGGAGCCCATCGAGGTTGTGCTGGTCGCTAGCCGAGAGGGGTTTGAAGAGCGGCCAGCCCAGCGCGGCCTCCCACGCCGTGTTCGTCCGTTCGTACGCCAGGCGAAAGGCCAACGCGGGCTCGGCGGGGTCTGCGAACTGCGCGAGCACGCCGCGCTGGTAGGCCGTCTCGCTGATGCCGCCGTCCGGCTCGACGTTGAACGACCGCCAGTACATCTGCTCCTCGTACGGGATCGACGCGAGGTCGCCTAGATGGACCACCACGCGGTCCGCGTGGTCGTTGTCCATCCGCAGGCCCCACAGCGACCCGCAGTGCACCATCCCGTCGCTCACGTCGTAGCGCGAGGAGTCGCCGTAGTACTTCGCCAGCACCTCGCGGCGGAAGTGGACCGGCTGCAAGAAGTGGGGCGCTTCCGGGTTCTTGCCGAAGTAGTTGGCGAGCGTGTCGGAATCGCACGTGTGCTCGACGGGCCGACCGTCTTCATCGACGCCGATCGTGAACGAGACGTACTGCCGGTCCTCGTCGTAGGGCCACACTCCGGCGCGCTCGATCGGGAACGGCGCGACCAGCTTCTTTCCGATCAGCTTCGAGAAGGTGTTCCCGCTGGACATCATTCCCGTCGCATCGCGGACGTTGAGCTCGTAGACGAGGTCGTCGCGCTTTTCTCCATCGTCGTGAGCACCGCCTGGTACGTCGTCGATCCCAAGGGTCGAGTACCGGTTGCTCTGAAAGAAGAGGGCGAGGTGCATCCCCTTCACAGCCAAAAACTGCCGCATCAGCTTCCGGTTCACCTCCATCCGTCCGTCTCGCCAGCGCGCCACCACCCTCGGCGTCCCGGTCGATACATCGAGGTACTCCTCGTCACGAGGCACGTAGGCGAGGTTGAAGAGCAACCGGAATTCCTCGACGAGCTCGATCTGCTGGGCTCCGTCGATGTCCGTGTGGAACGTCCGCACGACGACGAACGGCTCGACGCCGCCCGAGGCGGACCACCGGTGGTAGGTCGTCTCGTCTCCGCCCTGGCTAAAGCCCGGCTCTCCACCCCCGATGCTGAGGTCCCAGCTCAACCAGCTGAGCACGTCGTCCACACGGTCCGACGGCACGAGCGCGGAGAACATGACGTCACCGCTGAGCGGGCCGGGCATCCGGCCGTAGACCGTCAGCCAGTTCTCCGAGCCGAGTACGTCTTCGACGTAGGCACGCGCGTCGACTTGAAGAAGGTGATCGAGAGGGGAGAGGGTGGCCATCGCAAGGGGTAGGGATTCAGCGCACAAGCTCGCACGCACAGGTGACAGCCCGTGTCACCGCCCTACCGACCCCGCCTGATGAGGTCGACTCGGTAGGGCGGATCGAGGTACGCAGCTAGGCCGCGCGACCTCATCGGGTTATGACGCCGCGTGCCGCAACACCTCGTCGGCGTGAGCCGCCAGCGCGTCGAGCGCGTGACGGCCTTCCACCAACAGACCTCGGATCACGGCCGGGCGGCCTCGCTCCTCGATCTGGAAGTGCTCCGCCGCCTTCTCGTACTTCGACCCCTTCCGGTGTGCGGATCCCGTCGACCGCAACCACTGCAGGTCCTTCATCCACGCCACCGGAGATCGGTCGAGTCCGTACCGGTCGGCCTTGAACTGCGTCGCATCGAGGTACGCTTCCAATTTGGCGATGCCGGGCTTCTCCTCCTCAAACGCGTGACCCGCGGCGATGGCGGCCTTGCGAATCCGCTTCTCATTCAGTGAGTCCACCGCCGTCTTCGTTAACGCCTGCACCTGGCCGTCGAACTCGGCCGGGCCTCTGCCGAGAGGGACCCGCAGCCCCTCAAGGTTGTGACGGTCGTCCGTCGCCATCGGCAGGAACAGGGGCCACCCGAGCACCTCGACCCATACCTCGTTCGCACGGGCGTAGGCGTCTCGGAAATCGTGAGACGGCTCCGGAGATCCATAGGCCTTCGCCACGCGTTGCCCGGCCCCCGGCTCGACGTTGAACGCCTTCCAGTACTGCTGCTCGTCGTACGGAATGATGCCCAGGTCGCCAAGGCTCACGTACACCATCCCCTCCTTGTCGTCGTCGATGACTTCCAGGCTCCACAGCGACCCGCACCGCAAGCGCCAGCGGTCGATCGAGTAGCGCGTCAGGTCGTCGTAGTACCGCCGCAAGACCTCGCGGTTGAAGTGGATCGTGTCGGTAGGGAAGGGGGCCTTCGAATAGTCGATCGCGTCCGGGTCGCACGTGTGATACACGGGGTCTCCCGCGGCGTCGACCCCCACGATGAACTCCTCGTAGCGGTCGGTCCCCCCATAGGGCCAGATCCCGATCTGCTGAATGGGGAGCGGCGGTACCATCCGCTTGCCGATGAACTTCGAGAACGACCGGCCACGCGATCCCGCGCCGCGCGCGCGAACCGCGAGCTCGTAGACCAACCGGTCCTCGTCGACGCGCATGTCCCGCTCGTTCGGCGGCACGGCGTCGAGCACGTCATCCGAGCGTCGGTTGAGCTGGAAGAAAAGCGCGAGGTGCATCCCCTTCGCTGCGAGGAACTGGCGGACCGCCTTCCGCTTGACTTCCAGCCGCCCGTCCGACCACCGAGCGATCGGCGTCGGTGTGGACGACACGTCGAAGTACGTCTTGTCCCGCGGAACGAAGGCAAGGTTGTGGAACAGCCGGAACTCCTCCAGCAGCTCGAACCGCTGCGCCCCCTCGATCGCGGCGTGGAACTCGCGCGCGATCACCAGCGGTCGCACCCCGTCGTGCAGATTCCACGGATCGTACGTCGTCCCCTTCGCGCCGACGCTGAATCCCGGTCCGCCTCGCCCGATCAGCAGGTCCCACCCGGCATGCCGCAACGCGAGCGGGACTTGGTCATTGGGAATGAGTGCGCTAAACACAGTCCCGTCGAACATGGGAGTGTCCACGTGCTCGTAGACCGGGAGCCAGGGCTCGGCCCCCAGCGTGGTCTCGGCGTACCGGCGCGCCGCGGGTTGGGTCAGGGAATCCGAAAGGGAGAGAAGGGACATGTCAGGAAGGGGGGGGACGAGGCAAGGTCTCACCACCCCTGTGACATCCTGCGTCAGTCGTCCGCTGGAGGGTCGTCTGTTTCCTCCGGCGTGTCGCTCTCGGCCGCACGCCTCGCGGCCTCCGCCAGGTCAGTGAGACCGTCTCGTTCCAGCTCGTCCGCCAGCTCGCGAAGCCTGCTGGGGCTCCACCGAAACATGGGGTTCTCTTCAAAGCGGGACATCAAGGCACGGGCGGTGTAGTACCGGCGCCGGCAAGGATCGTCCCGGACAGGAGTCCAACCTGCTACCTGACAGTCTTTTAAGGTGCACGCCCGGTACCTGTCGTTTGGGAGCGCGTAGCACCGTGACCGAACCGAACCGGACATATGGATCACGACCACGGCGACGCAGACCTCCCAGGACTCAAGAAGGCCGAACTGCGCGAGGCCGCCCCCCAAGGCCCCCACGGGTCTCTCGATGACGGTCACATGGGCGCCGTCGAAGAGCACGACGCCCGCAAAGGTGCGCGCGAAATGGACCACGCGGCGATGGGCCACACGCCCGAAGAGCACGCCGCCATGGACCACTCCAACATGGACCATGGCAGCGGGGGAGGGAGCCACCACGACCACCACGCGATGATGGTCGAGGACTTCAAGCGACGCTTCTGGGTCTGCCTCGGGCTCACCGTCCCCATCCTCGCGCTCAGTCCCATGCTCCAGGGCTGGGTCGGCGTCGAGTGGACGTTCCCCGGCTCGGTCTGGGTGCTCACCGCGCTTGGAGCCGTCGTCTACCTCTACGGCGGAAAGCCCTTCTTGACCGGTGCTCGCGACGAACTGGCAAAGCGCCGGCCGGGCATGATGACGCTCGTGGCCCTCGCCATCACGGTCGCGTTCGTCTATTCCATCGCCGTCGTCCTCGGCCTGGAGGGCAACCTCTTCTTCTGGGAGACGGCCACGCTCGTCGACCTCATGCTCGTCGGCCACTGGGTCGAGATGCGCAGCGTCATGGGCGCCTCCCGCGCGCTCGAAGAGCTGGCGCGCCTCATGCCCGACGAGGCCCACCGCCTCACGGCCTCTGGCGATGTGGAGGACGTGCCGACGGACCAACTCCGTCCCGGCGACCGCATCCTCGTCAAGGCGTCCGAGAAGGTCCCCGCCGACGGCACCGTCCTCGACGGCCGCTCGGCCGTCAATCAGGCCGCCCTCACCGGCGAGTCCGTCCCCGTCGAGAAAGTGCAGGGCGACGAGCTCATCGCGGGATCGGTCAACGGAACAGGATCGCTCACCGTCGAGGTCACCAAGACCGGCGCCGACGCCTACCTCAATCAGGTCGTCACCCTGGTCCGCGAGGCCCAGGCGTCGAAGTCGAAGACGCAGGACCTCGCCAACCGCGCCGCCTTCTACCTCACCATCACCGCCATCACCGTCGGCGCGCTCACCTTCCTCGCGTGGTGGCTGCTCACGGCTGAGCCGCTCTCGTTCGCCATCGAACGGGCCGTCACCGTCATGGTCATCGCGTGCCCCCACGCGCTCGGCCTCGCGATCCCGCTCGTCGTCGCCGTCTCCACCTCCATCAGCGCCCGCAACGGCCTCCTCATCCGCGACCGCGCCGCCTTCGAGCGCGCCCGCGACCTCGACACGCTCGTCTTCGACAAAACGGGCACGCTCACCGAAGGCCGCTTCGGCGTCACCGACGTCCTCACAGCCCCCGGCGTCACCGAAGGCGAACTCCTTGCCACCGCCGCAGCCGTCGAGGGGGGCAGCGAGCACCCCATCGCGGCCGGCGTTGTCCGCTCCGCCAAGGACCGGGGCCTCACGCTCCCCGATGTCTCTGACTTCGAGGCCATCACCGGCAAGGGCGTCCGCGCGACTGTGGACGGCCGCACCATCCAGATCCTGAGCCCTGGAGCCATCGAGGCCGTAGGGATTCGCTTTTCTGACGACCTCCGCACCGCCGCCGACCGCCTCGGTCATGAGGGCCAGACCGTTGTCTACGTCGTCGAGGGGGATGGCGTCGAGGCCCGCCCGCTCGGCGCCCTCGCCCTCGCGGACGTCGTTCGCCCCGAGTCGAAGGACGCCATCGACCGCCTCCACGAGCTCGGCCTCTCAGCGGTCATGCTCACCGGCGACAAGCAGGAGGTCGCCGACCATGTCGCCCGTCAACTCGGCATCGACCGCGTCATCGCCGAAGTCCTCCCCGACGGCAAAAGCGCCGAGATCAAAAGGCTCCAGGCCGAGGGTCACATTGTCGCCATGACGGGCGACGGCGTCAACGATGCCCCGGCTCTTGCCACCGCCGACGTCGGCCTCGCTGTCGGCGCTGGTACCGACGTTGCCGTCGAGACCGCTGACATCGTGCTTGTTGAATCCGACCCCCGCGCCGCCGTCCGGGTCATCGCGCTCGCCCGTGCCACCTACCGCAAAATGGTCCAAAACCTGTGGTGGGCCGCGGGCTACAACATCGTCGCGATCCCGCTCGCAGCAGGCGTCCTCGCCCCATGGGGCATCGTCCTCAGTCCGGCGGTCGGCGCGGTCCTGATGAGCCTCTCCACGGTCGTCGTGGCCGTCAACGCCCGGCGTCTGACGGTGGAGTGACCCCACGGCAGGGCCAGTGATCCTGGCCCGCTCAGCGATCCACGCCACGTCTCCTCGGAGAGCGTTGCGTCCCGAACAGGTCGTTCAGCACCCCGCGTGGTTGCGCGAGCTTCGCCATCGCGAGGGGGCATGCCCTCGGGCTGCGGCTTGTTTCGAATGGCACAGGAACGGCTCAGGCCGGTTGGCCGGAGATCGGCCCCGGGGAGGGGCCTGTCCACGGGGGAGCCAAGTGCACCCCGCTCCGAACCTGAGGCCCTTTTAAGCGGACCGTCAGCTTCTCCACAGGTGCAACCTCCGATGTTGCCGGTCCCCGCCAATCGACCGCATCACGATGCCCCACGGATCCTACGAGTATGGGTACTGGCTCATGGCCTTCGTGATGTCGGCCATCTTCGTCGTCTTCGCATTCAGCTTCACGCGCCCATCGAACTGGCGCGACTGGCGCTCCTTTGGTGCCTTTTCAGCCTTCATCGTGGCTCTCTTCGCTGAGATGTACGGCTTCCCGCTGACAATCTTCCTCCTCTCGGGATGGCTCGGGAGCTGGTACCCCGGCCTCGACCTCTTCGCCCACGACAGTGGGCACCTCTGGCAGACGCTCCTTGGCATCGGGGGAGGGAGTCCGTGGGCCGCCCACTTCAACGTCCTCCACCTGTTGAGCAACGTGCTCATCGGTGGAGGCCTCCTCGTCATCATGAGCGCGTGGCGCGTCCTCTACGCGGCCCAGCGAGAAGGACATCTCGCCACGACGGGCCTTTACTCGCGCGTCCGCCATCCCCAGTACCTCGGATTCATAGCCGTCCTTATCGGCTTTCTCGTCCAGTGGCCCACCGTCCTCACGCTGGCCATGTTCCCCGTCCTCGTCTGGATGTACGCCCGGCTCGCGGTCATCGAAGAGCGCGAGGTCCGCGAGCGGGTCGGAGAGGCCTACAGCGCCTACGCCGAGCAGGTCCCCCGCTTCATCCCGCGCCGGGGCATCCGCTACCACCCACCGCCTGAGCCCGCCGTAGTGGCGCCCCCAACCGTCAGTCCGCGCCCCTCAGCCTAACCCGACACCGAGGCCGGTGCCTCTCGCCCATGCGTCCTCTCCCATGTCGTACCGAAAGATCCACGCGTACATCCGGAGCTACCGCCTCGACCAGGTCGAGGACGCCCTGGGTACCGTCGGCGTCGGCGGCTACAGCTACTGCCGCGTCCGGGGCTCCGGCGAGTACGTCAACTACTTCTCTCCGCACCACCTCGCGGAGCACCTCCGCCTGGAAATATTCGTCCCTGTGGATCAGGTCGACGATGTCGTAGGGGCCATTGTGAAGGCAGCCTGTACGGCGGGGGAGGGGGACGGGCTCGTCGCGGTCCTCCCCGTCGAGCGCGTCGTCCGGATCCGCGACGGCTCGGAACTCTCCGCCCCACCTCAGCGCCCAGCACGTCCACGGGACGATGCAGGCGATATGACTGCCTGATGTCTACAGCCGTACCGCCTTTCATCGAGCCCGCCCACCGACCCTTCACCCTCGTGCTGGCCGGTGGCGGCGCGCGCGGCTTCGCCCACGTCGGCGTGCTTCGCGCGCTCGAAGCGGACGGCTACGTCCCGTCGGCCCTCGTTGGCGTCTCGATGGGAGCGGCCGTCAGCGTGGCCTACGCCCTCCGCGAGGACTGGTACACGGCGCTGCTGGCGATGGATACCGATGCCTTCCCGCCACCGATGCCCACGGCCGCAGAACAGGCCGGCTCCTTCCGCCAGCGACTCCGCGCTCGCCGCCTCGGTGCCTGGTTCGCCTACCGGCTTGTGACGGGCTGGGGTATCGGCGTGCCTGCCCGAGAGGCGGGGCTCCAGGCCCTCCGCACGCTCACTCTCGGCCGTGACTTGGACGACGCCCGTTTGCCTGTGGCGGTCTCCACGACGGACTTGCGCGGCGGTTGCCGCCACGTGATCCGCAGCGGGGATGCGGCCGAGGCGGTCTATGCGAGTGTGGCCCTGGCGGGCGTCCTGCCTCCTCTCGAGCGCGACGGGCTCCTCCTCGCCGACGGCGCCTACGCCGACCTCGCCCCCGTCCCCGTCGCCCGCGACATAGGCCCTCCCACCGTGATCGCCGTCAACCCCGCCCAGGCCCTCGCGACGGCCGAGATCCGCAACGGCCTCCAGGCTCTCCGCCGTGCTACCGAAGTCTGCAATCTCAGCCATGCCGAGGCCGGTCTTGAGCAGGCCGACCTCGTGCTCCGACCCACGTTCCGCCGCGCCATCGACACCCTCGACTTCGCGGCCCGCCGCGAGTGCGTGGCGGCGGGCGCCCGCGTCGTCCGCGGTCACCGCGCCGTCCTGGCGGCCCTCCTGGGCCCCGAGGCCCCACCGCTCCAGGCAGACGCGCCCGCAACCCATCACCTGGTAAACCGACATGGACTGGCTCGCTGAGAACGGTTTCTTCGCCCTCCTCTTCGTCGCCTTCATCGCGATGCATCTCTTCGGACACCGGCACGGGGGCCATGGCAGCCACCGCGGTCGCCACTCGGCTGCCCCCGCCCCGACCGCGACTCCGCCTCTCACCAGCTGTGACACCATCCACTCCTCCGCCTACACCTCCATGTTGAACCTCCGCTTGACCGCGTGGGCCGCTGCCCTCTTCGCGACCCTCAGCTTTCTCCTCTGCGTTGCCTTCGGGCTCGTCACGCCGGGGAGCGTCCACATGCACCAGTTCCTCGAAGCTGTCCTCCCGGCATTCGAGTGGATCAGCCCCGGCAGTGTCCTGCTCGGGCTCGTCGAGAGTTTCCTCTGGGGTGCCTACCTCGGCGGCGGGTTTGCGCTCATCTACAACGCGCTCTACCGGCGGTGGGGGACCCCTGCGCTGGCCGGGCCTGCCGCTTCGGTGCGGAGCCTCCCCACTGACCCCACGCGCTGAGCGCCAGCCATGAGCCCCACACATACCCCCTCGTCGGGACACAGCCTTCCGCCTGCCACAGCGGGAAACGCCCGCGCCCTGAAACTCTCCGGCCTACTCACCGGCGTCTATTTCATCGTTGAGCTTGCCATCGGCCTCTGGACCGGATCGGTGTCCGTTACCTCAGACGCCTTCCACACGTTCTCGGCCGTCGGCGGCGTGCTCGTCGCCCTCGTTGCGGGCCACTACGCCGAGCGGCCCGCCACGGACCGTGCCTCCTACGGACTCATCCGCGCCGAGATCGTCGGGGCGCTCCTCAACGGGCTCTTCCTCCTCGGCATGGCCGTGATCGTGCTCTGGATGGGGGCGATGCGGCTTCGTGACCCGATGGAGGTCGAGACCGGGCCGATGCTGTGGGCCGCCGCGGGTGGCCTCCTCACGGAGGTCATCGCGCTCCGGCTGCTCTACGCCCGGCAGAAGGGCAACCTGAACATGCAGGGGGCCTTCTGGCACGTGATGCAAACGTTCATCGGCAGCATCCTGATCATCGTGGCGGCCCTCGTTATCCGGTTCACGGGCTTCCTCGCCATCGACCCGATTCTCGGGATGGGCTTCGGGCTCGTCCTCGTGTGGGCGTCGTGGGGCATCATCCGGGGCGCCCTCCGGATCCTCCTCCAGGCCGTCCCCGACGACCTCGATCTCGGCGCCATCAAGGAGGCGGCCGAACAAATCGAGGGAGTCCTCGATGTCCACCACCTTCACGCCTGGGCCCTCACATCGGGCAAGAACGTGGCATCGATGCACGTCCTCGCGCGCGACGGCGCCGACCCCCAGCCCATCCAGCGCCGGGTGTTCACGCTCCTCCGGGACGACTTCGACGTGTACTTCTCGACAGTCCAGGTCGAGACGACCTGTCTCGAACAGGAGCAGGCCCGGTCAATCGACACAGCGTGGACAGCGCGAGACCCTCCTGCCGTGAGGCCAGCCGTAGCCGTTCCACAGCATGTCGGATCGGTACAGCCGCAGCCAGACGTGTCCTCCCTCAATGGACGTCCCGACGCGTCAGGGTAGGCACTGCGGTCCCTTCCTGTGCTGCTGCCGGCCAAGGCCCGCCACCCCGCTCGATACAACCGGCGTCCCTGGCACCGGTCTCATCCTCCCGATCCCCAATTCTGATGCCCCGTCTCGATAATGCCGTCGCCCTCGTCACCGGAGCCGCCTCCGGAGCTGGTCGCGCCATCGCCATTGAATATGCCGCTTCCGGCGCCCGCGTCGTCGTCTCCGACATGGACGACGACGGCGGCGGCGAGACCGTCCGCCAGATCGAAGAGGGTGGGGGGGAAGCCATGTTCATCCGCGCCGACACGTCGACCCCAGAGGCCAGCGAGAGCCTCGTTCGTCACGCCGTCGAGGCCTATGGACGGCTCGACATCGCGTGCAACCATCCCGACGCCAGAGGCGAGCTCGCCCCGGTGATTGACGACCCCATCACAGTATGGCAGCGACTCGTCACCGTCAACATTTCCGGCGTGTTCTACGGCATGAAGGCCCAGATACCCACCCTCATCGCTTCTGGGGGCGGGTCCATCGTCAATGTGGGCTCGATCCTCAGTGGGGTTGGGTTCCGAACGGCCTCGGCGTATACCACTGCCATCGATGTCCTTCTAGGCCTCACCGTAGATGGCGCCCGCGAGTACCGCGAAAAGGGCATACGCATCAACGCCGTGGGCCCGGCCATCGTCCAGACTCCAGTCCTCCCAGACCTGCATCAGGAGAGCGAACGGTTCGGTGCCGACCCACCTACCGACCGTCTTCGAGAGCCTCGCGACATCGCACGTCTCGTCGCCTGGCTGAGTTCGCCAGAGGCCTTGGCCATGACCGGTGCCTACTACCCCGTCGACGCGAACTACCTCGCTCCTTGAGCATCCGCCATCAGAAGTCAGTACCCCCGCAACCCGAGACCATGCACAGTGACACCCCCTCCACTCACTCCACGGGGACGGTCGAGTGGTTCGACGCCGAGCGCGGGGTCGGCCTCATCTCGTGCGACGATGGCGCGTTGCCGTGCTCCATCCGCCCCGGCGAACTCCGTGACACCGGCCTCAGCGAGCTGGCGACCGGAGATCGCGTACGGTTCCGCGTGCGCGAGGACGACGGCGAGCGCACTGCGACGGACCTGACTCTGCTCCCCGCCCTGCAGCGCTGGGAGAACGAGGGCGGAGCCAGTCTCCCCCAATCCTGATCTCCTCCTCTCGATGCACGACGTTCCCTACGGCCTCGCCATCTGGCTCGGTGGCCTCCTCCTCCTCATCGTGTGCGTGCTCTACGTCCTCCCCTGGCTCAAGGCCCGCTGGGAGTCGCACACCGCATCCAACGAGCGCGACGAGTAGCACAGCCCTGAAGCCTAACCACGGCTTCCCCTCGAATCCTCGACCCACTCAACGAGACTCCCATGAGAAACGCACGCATCGCCCGAGTCGCTGTCAACGGCTACGGTGTGATCGGCAAGCGCGTCGCCGAAGCCGTCGTCGCCCAGGGTGACATGACCCTCGCTGGCATCGCCGACGTTGCGTCGGACTGGCGGGTGGCCGTCGCCCGTTCGAACGGCTACCCGCTCTATGGGGCCACCGCCGAGCACGTCCGCGCCATGACCGAGGCGGGCCTCGGCCCGGCCGGTACTCTGGACGACCTATTAGACACGGCCGACATCGTCGTGGACTGCACGCCGAAGAAGGTGGCTGCCGGAAACGTCGAGCGCTACCGCGAGCGTGGCACCAGGTTCATCGTGCAAGGAGGTGAAACGCACGCTGTAACCGGCCACTCGTTCACGGCCGAGACCAACTACGACACCGCGCTCGGCCGCCAGAGCACGCGCGTCGTCTCGTGCAACACGACCTCGACGGTGCGGACGCTCTCAGCGCTCAAGCGGGCCGGGCTCCTGAAGCGGGCGCGCGGGACGCTGCTCCGCCGCGCCACTGACCCGTGGGAGAGCCACCTTGGGGGCATCATGAATACCCTCGTCCCGGAGCCTGAGATTCCCAGCCACCAGGGCCCCGACGCCCAGACTGTCGATCCTGACCTCGACGTGGTGACGATGGCCGTCAAGGTGCCCGAGACGCTCGCTCACCTCCACTACTGGTCCATCCAGCTCACGCGCGAAGCCTCGAAGGACGAGGTGATCGATGCCCTCCGCACCTCGTCTCGCATCGCGTTCATCCAGATGGACCAGGGGCTGACGGCGATCAACTCCGTAAAGGAGCTCATGGCCGATCTCGGCCGCCCACACGATAACCTCTACGAGGTCGCGCTCTGGGAGGACATGCTGACGGTCCAGGGCGACGAGGCATTCTACGCCTACATGGTCGACAATCAGGCCATCGTCATCCCCGAGACCATCGACGCCATCCGGGCGCTGACGGAGATCGAGGCAGACGGGTCGGCGTCCATCCGCACGACCAATGACGCCCTCGGCATCACCGGGCGACTGGTGCCCACATTCCAGTAGCCGCCACCCAGGACCATGGCCTACGTCGTCGCCGAGCCCTGCGTGGGCTGCACCTTCACCGACTGTGTCGAGGTTTGTCCTGTCGACTGCTTTTACGTCGGACCCAACTTCATCGCGATCCACCCCGATGAGTGCATCAACTGCAACGCCTGCGTGCCTGTCTGCCCCGTCGACGCGATCTACGCGGAGGACGAACTGCCCGAGAAGTGGGCGCACTACGCAGAGTGGAACGCCTATCTCGCGCCTCGTTGGCAGGCCCTCGGACACAACCTCGTCGAGAAACGCCCAGACTCGCCGCTCGCCACGGACCGTTCGTGCGCCGAGTTGGCGCGGACTGAGGACGACATCCTCACGTGGCCCGAGGACGGGGACGCATGAACCACCCACGAATCGGCTCCGTCTCGTTGACACCGCGGCAGGGGAGAGGCTACACTACGTTTGAGCCATGAGTCAAACGTCAACCGATCCCAACGCCTGCGATGTCCGCTGCATCCACCCCGATGCGGTCGACGCCGCTCGTGCCTCGCTGGCGGACCGCGCTGAGCGCCTCGACGGCGCCCAGGCGCTCTTCGCCGCGCTGGGCGACCCCACCCGGCTCCGGCTCCTCGCAGCCCTCCAGGCCGGGCCGCTCTGCACGTGCGACCTCGCGGCCACGCTCGGCGTGACCGAGTCGGCCGTGAGCCACCAGCTCCGCGGCCTCCGCGCGCTCCGGCTCGTCGCGAGCGAGCGCGACGGGAAGATGGTCTACCACCGGCTCGACGACGACCACGTGGCCGCGCTCCTGAGCGTGGCCGCCGAGCACGTCGCCGAAGGAGCGGTTGAGAGTGAAACGTCAGCGGCCGATACTGCGTTGGCCCCCGCCGCATGACCACGCTCCGCCGCCTCCTGCCCTCGCTCGCCGCGCTCCTTGCGGTCCTCGTCGTCGTCCAGACGACGGACCTCGTTGCGTGTGCCGACGAGGCGCTCGCGTCAGAATCCAGCGAGACGCACGCCGATGCACTCGCGAGCGGCGGCCACCCCGTCCCTGCGCCTGGCGACAGCCATGACGATGGGGACCATGAGCACGAGGAGGGCACCTTCGCCGACTGCCTGTGCCACGTCGTGTTCACGCCGACCGGGATCGTCCCGGACGCCGGCGTCCGCCCGGCGGCCGAGCCCGCCGCGTTCGTGTACGTCGCGGACGCGCCGCCCGAGGTCGAGCCGTTGGGGCTGGACCACGTCCCCCTCGCCTAGGACCGTCCGCACAAAGGGATAGGTCTGTCCGCGACCTGAGGTCGTCTGCCTCGGTCGCGTAGAGCGCCGACCCGTGTGGACCGCCACGTCTGTTGGAGACGTGGCCGACTTCCCGCCCGCCTCTGGCGGACGCACGCCCGTGCGTCGCCGTGCGGCTGGCGGGACCCCGTCCTCCCCGGTTCTCGGTCCCCCCATGTTCGATCGCATCGTCGCGTTCTCGCTCCGCCAGCGAGTGCTCGTCTTGTTCGCCACCGTCGGCCTCGTCGCCGCCGGCCTCTACGCCGCCACCCAACTCCCGGTCGACGCCGTCCCCGACGTCACCAACAACCAGGTCCAGGTCCTGACGCAGGCCCCGGCCCTCAGCCCGCTCGAAGTCGAGCGGTTCGTGAGCGTCCCCGTCGAGCTGGCCTTGAAGTCGCTCCCCGACCTCGTCGAGCTCCGCTCGCTCTCCCGCCAGGGCATCTCCGTCATCACCGTCGTCTTCGAGGACGGCGTCGACACCTACTTCGCCCGCCAGCTCATCCTGGAGCAGTTGAGGGGCATCGAAGACGAGCTCCCGCCCGGCGCCGAGACGCCTGAGCTCGGGCCGGTCTCGACGGGCCTGGGCGAGGTGTTCCGCTACACGCTCCGCGACACGACGGGCCGCTACTCGCCGATGGAGCTCCGCACGATCCAGGACTGGATCGTCCGACGCCAGCTCCTGGGCGTGCCGGGCCTCGCCGAGGTCAACTCCATCGGCGGGTACCTCAAGCAGTACCAGGTGCTCGTCGACCCCGACCGGCTCGCGGGCTACGGGCTCACGCTCCGCGAGGTGTTCGACGCGACGGCCGAGGCGTCCGGGAACGCGGGCGCGGCCACCATCGAGACCGGCCCCGAGCAACTGGCGGTCCGCACCGACGGCCTCGTGCAGTCGATGGACGACCTCCGCCAGTCGGTCGTCGCCACGCGCGGCGGCACGCCGGTCACGCTCGGCGACGTGGCCGAGATCACGCTCGGCCCCGCCGTCCGCTTCGGCGCGGCGACCCAGGACGGCGAGGGCGAGGTCGTGACCGGGTTCGCGCTCCAGCTCAAAGGCGCCAACGCCCGCGTCGTGGTGTCGGCCGTCAAGGACCGGGTCGAGGAGATCCAGCGGGCCCTCCCCGAGGGCGTCGAGATCGTGCCCTACTACGACCGCACGGCGCTCGTGGACCGCACCATCGCGACGGTCGGCAAGCACCTCGCCGAGGGCGCCCTCCTCGTCATCGTGGTGCTCCTCATCCTGCTCGTCAACCTCCGCGCCGGGCTGGTCCTCGCGAGCGTGATCCCGCTCGCCATGATGGTCGCCTTTATCGGGATGTGGCTGACCGGCCAGAGCGCGAACCTCATGAGCCTCGGGGCCATCGACTTCGGGCTCGTCGTCGACGGCTCGCTCATCATCGTCGAGAACGTCCTG
>CAYPVZ010000005.1:24803-28711 GCA_964414235.1 uncultured Rhodothermales bacterium
CATCGACTTCGGGCTCGTCGTCGACGGCTCGCTCATCATCGTCGAGAACGTCCTGAGGCGGATCGGGGTGATGCAGAAGGACGGCGGCGGCGGGCTGTCCAAGGAGGCCTTCCGCGACCTCGTCTACGAGGGCACGCTGGAAGTCCGCAAGGTGGCCCAGTTCGGCGAGGTCATCATCCTCGTCGTCTACCTCCCGATCCTCTTCTTGCGCGGCATCGAGGGCAAGCTGTTCGCGCCGATGGCGCTCACGGTCTCGTTCGCCCTCATTGGCGCCGTGATCCTGTCGGTCACCTACGTGCCGGTGATGTGCTCGCTCGTGTTCGACCCGTCGAAGCCCGTCAAGCACTCGCCCATCATCGAGTGGCTCCACCGCGTCTACCGGCCGCTCCTGGACCGCGCGATCGGGATGCGCACGGCCGTGGTCGGCGGGGCCGCCGTGCTCTTCGCTGTCGCCGTTGCCAGCTTCGGCGGGCTGGGCGCCGAGTTCGTCCCGCGCCTGGACGAGGGCGACGTCGCCGTCCAGATCATCCGGCTCCCGTCCGTGTCGCTGACCGAGTCCGTCGAGATCGCGGGCGACGTCGAGCGGCGGCTCATGGCCTTCGACGAGGTCGAGACCGTCGTCGGCAACACGGGCCGCGCCGAGATCTCAACCGACCCGATGGGCGTCGAGATCACCGACGCCTACGTCATCCTCAAACCGCGCGACGAGTGGCCCGAGGTCGACGGCGACCAGCGGACGAAGCTCGAACTGGTGGCCGCCATGCAGGAGGCCGTCGAAGACGTGCCGGCCGGCGTCCAGTTCTACCAGCCCATCGAGATGCGGACGAACGAGCTCATCGCGGGCGCCCGGGGCGACGTCGTGGTCAAGCTCTTCGGCGAGAGCTACGACGAGCTCACGCCGCTCGCGGAGCAGGTGCAGCGGATCGTCCAGGAGACGCCCGGCGCCTCGTCGGTGTCGATGGACCAGACGACCGGGTCGCCCCAGCTCGTCGTCCGCCCCGACCGCGCGGCGCTCGCGCGCTACGGGCTCACCGTCGACGCCCTCAACCAGATCGTCCAGACGGCCGTCGGCGGGTCGGTCGCGGGCGAGGTCTACGAGGGCGAGCGCCGCTTCGACCTCGTCGTCCGCTTTGCCGAGGGCACGCGGTCGAGCCCGGCCGCCGTCGAGGCGCTTCCGGTCGTGACGCCGACCGGCGCGCGCGTCCCGCTCTCGGCGCTCGCGTCGGTGGCGGTCGACTCCGGGCCGGTGTCCGTCTCGCGCGAGGAGGGCAGCCGCTTCGTCTCCGTCCAGTCGAACGTGACGGGCCGCGACCTGGCGTCGTTCGTCGAGGACGTCCAGACCCGCATCCGGTCCGAGGTCGCGCTCCCGCCCGGCTACCGGGTCGACTACGGCGGCCAGTTCGAGAACCTCGAGGCGGCCACCTCGCGGCTCGCGCTCGTCGTTCCGCTCGCGCTCGTGCTCATCTTCGTGCTCCTGTTCCAGACGTTCGGGTCGATGCGCCTCGCGGCCATCATCTACCTCTGCGTCCCGATGTCGATCGTCGGCGGGGTCGCGATGCTCTACGCGCTCGGCCTCCCGTTCTCGATCTCGGCCGGCGTCGGGTTCATCGCCCTCTTCGGCATCGCGGTCCTGAACGGGCTGGTCATGGTGGGCGCCATCCGCAAGTTCGAGGGCCACGGCCTGCCGCTTCGGGAGGCCGTCCTGGCGGGCGCCGACGAGCGGCTCCGCGCCGTCGTGACGACGGCCACGCTCGCGGGCATCGGGTTCCTGCCGATGCTCTTGGGCAGCGGCGCCGGGTCCGAGGTCCAGCGGCCTCTGGCGGCCGTCGTGATCGGCGGCCTGCTCACGAGCACGGTCCTCACGCTCTTCGTGCTCCCGACCGTCTACGCCTGGGTCGGCTCCGGGCAGGCACGGAGCGACCTCCCGGACGCGGACCGCGTGCGGGCGGACCTCGACCACTCCGTCGACGCCGAGATCAGCCCACACGGCGATGGGACGAGCGATCCGGAGCCCCAGCGTCGCCCGGGCCTCGGGCCCGCACTCGCCCTCGTGCTCCTCCTCGGGGTTGGGACGGCCCAGGCGCAGGACATCCCTCGTCTTCCTACGGGCGGTCTGACGCTGGCGGAGGCGCTCGACCAGGCCGAGGCCGTCGCGCCCGAGCTCTCGGCTGGGACAGCATCCATCACTCGCGAGGCCGCCCGGCGCGAGAGCGCGGGCATCCTGCCTGCGACGGAGTTTTTCCTGGGCGTCGACCGCGTCCCCACCATCGACGGCGGGTTCGGGGGAACGGAGACGAGCGTGGGCGTGGCGCAGTCGTTCCGACTCCCGGCCTACTACCGGGCCCAGCGCGGCGCGGCCGACGCGCTGCTCCGCCAGTCCGAGGTCGAGCGCGACGCGCTCCGCCGAGGCGTCCGGCTCCGAGCGGCTCTCGCCTACGTCGAGGCCGCCTACGCCGACGCCCGCCTCGCGCTCGCCGACTCGGCCGTCGCCGTCGCGCGGGGCTTCGCGACCGCCTCGAACCGCCGGTTCGAGCTGGAGGCGACCGGTGCGCTGGAGCCGCTCCAGGCCGAGGTGGCGCTCGCCCAGGCCGAGCGCGCCCGCGCCCAGGCCGCCGGTCAGGCGCAGGCCGCGCGGTCCGTCCTCCGGACGCTCCTCGCCGCCCGCGACCCGGTCGTGCTCGCAGACACGCTCCCCGACGGGCCGCTCGACGCCGGCCTCCCCGACCTCGACCGGCTGGCTGCGACCGGTGCGCTCGATTCGCTCCTGGCCCGGGCCAACCCCCTGGTCGCCGCGGCCGAGGCGGCCGTCCGCGTCGCAGAGGCGGAGGCCCGAGCGGTCGGCACCGAGCGGCTGCCGTCGTTCGGGGCCGAGGCGGCGCTCCAGACCGAGGGCGGCGCCGTCGGCTTCCTCGGAGGCCGAGTCGGCGTGTCCGTGCCGCTGGCGCGGCGCGCGAACGACGCGCCCGACCGGGCCGCCGCCGCGGCCGTCGAGGTCGCCCGCTTCGAGCGCGACCGGCTCGTGGTCGGGCTGGCGGTCGACCTCCGCACCCGCGTCGCTCAACTCCGCGCCGACGCCGAGCAGGTCCGGCTCTACGAGGAGCGCCTGGTGCCCCAGGCCGAGCGCGCCTACGCCATCTCCATCCGGCTCCGCCGCGAGGGCGCCGCAACCTACCTCGAAGTGCTGCAAGCGCAGACGGCGCTGCTCCAGACGCGCGCCGACGCGCTCGACGTCCGCCTCGACGCCGCCCGTCTGCGGACCGAGATCGACGCGCTCCTCGACTCCTCTTTCTAGATCCCCCTGAGGCCCCTGGCGACCCAGGCCTCTGACCCCGACTCCGATGAACCGACTCCTTCTGCTCGCTCTCCTCCTCGCCGTGCCCCTCGCGGGCTGCGGCTCCGACACCGAGGCCATCGACGACCACGCCGGTGAGGCGCCCGGCGCCCACTCCGACGACGAAGCCTCTGGCGAGGCCGACGACCACGGCGACGAGGTCACGCTCACCGAGGCGCAGGCCGCAGCGACCGAGATCGAGACCGCCGCGGTCCAGGCGAGCCCGCTGGCGGCCGAGCTCCGCGTGCCCGCGCGGATCGTGCCGACCGAGACCGGCCGCGCCCAGGTCGGCGCGCTCGTGGACGGCCGCGTCGTGCAGCTCCTCGCGGCCGAAGGCCAGGCCGTCCGCCGGGGCGCCGCCGTCGCCGCCATCGAGAGCCCCGAGGTGGCCCGCCTCCAGGGCGAGTACCTCCAGGCCCAGGCGCGCGTGACGCAGGCCCGCCAGCAACTCGACCGCAGCCGCCAGCTCGCGGCCGAGGACCTCATCTCGGGCACGCTCCTGGAGCAGGCCGTCGCCGACGCGAGCGCGACCCAGGCGCAGGCCGCCGCGCTCGCGGGCGAGGTCCGCGCCCACGGC
>CAYPVZ010000006.1:0-25090 GCA_964414235.1 uncultured Rhodothermales bacterium
GCTCATAGCCGCGACCAGCCGGCTGCCGAAGGGCGACACCGAGAGAGCCGCGGTCGAGCGAGCCGGCCGCGCGCGGTTCGCCTTCGCCTCCAAGACGCGGAGCCGCACCGACCGCGACTCGGGCGACCGCCAGCGCGTCCGTGTCCTCACCGTGACCCGGTTCGACGAGGCCGACCACCCCGATCTGTTCGAGGGCGACGGGAAGGTGGCCGGCGACTGGAGCCGCGACGGCGAGGTCTACGAGTTCTCGGGCGACACGTTCGACGCCTGCCTCCGCGACTTTCTCCGCGTGTTCGGCAAGGCCCGGATCGTGATCGAGGACCAGGCCCACGCCCGGACTGTGCTCGGCGCCGCCGAGTATCACCGACAGGAGCGCCAGCAGGTGGCAGAGAAGAAGCCCGCATCCAAGAAGCGAGATCCGAGGACTGCCAGCGCGAAGCCGCGCACGAAGAAGCCTGCCGCGAAGCCGGCGGCCGCGAAACGCGCGAAGTCGAAGCGCCCGCCGCACCAAGTCGGCGACCGCGTGGAGCTGTTCGACCTCGACGGCTACGCCGACCGGACCGAGGGCACCGTGATCACGAAGCCGAAGCGGTCGGGCTCGGGCTACGCTGTCGAAGTCCGCGTCGACCACGACGGCAAGACCGTGACACTGGCGGCGTCCGACGCGCGCATCGTCCCCAACGGGGGCACCGCGACGGCTCCCACGCGCGGCACCCGCAAATCGCCTCAGAGCAGCGCCCGACGCTCGGCTGGCACCAAGACACCCTGCAAGCGCTCGGACGCCAAGCCGCGGCCTCAGCCGAAGCGAGAGGAGCCCTCGGAGGCTGGCGTGCTCGACGCTTTTGACGCCGGGCTCGACAAGATCAGCGCCCTCCTGGGTGAGGCCATCGCGTGATGTCGGACCGTCGCCCCCTGCTCGACCGAGAACGCGACGCTGCCGAGGACGCGCTGTCCACCGCCGCCCGCGTGCTCTCAACGCCTGCTGGCGAGGGGAAGCGTCGCCCGAACCCGGGCGTGGAGCCGGCTGACCTCATCAACCTCGCGAGCGACCTCGAACACACATCCCTCCTTCTCGACCCCGACGCGTCATGAGCTTCACTCCCGTTGTCCTCCTCGAACGCCCACTCGGCGCACCAGCTTCCCTCCCCTCTGGGCGGAAGATGACCCAAGAGGAATACGAGGCCTTCAAGCGAGACGACTACGCGGCCTGGAAGGATGCAGCTGACAATCTGCGGAAGTCGCAACAGCAACAGACGGTGGGCACCGTCCTCGGGTGGGCTGCCATCGGCCTGACCTGCTACGGCATCATCAAGTTCGCTGGGGGTCTGTAGACGATGCCCGTTCCCGCTCCCCGCTCCCGGACCGGACCGCGACGCGAGAATCGCGCCGGCGCCCCCTTCGCGGTACGCCGTGAACGGCTAGCAGCCGTCGTCGGGATGTACGCGCAGGCGGTCTACGCAGGCCGGATCAGGGAAGCGTACCAGAGCGCCATCGAGGCCGAGTTCGCCAAGCTGGCGGCACTCGTTGAGGCCGACTTCGCGACGCTCTACCGACGGCACCTCGACGCGCAGGACGGGACGGCAAAGGAGACCAGTTCGATCCCGCGAATCGGGCGAAACGTGTCGCTCCGGGGCCTTAAGCCCGTCCGGATGAGCAAGGCCGAGCGGCTGGCAGCCAACCGGCACGCGATGGACGTGCTCGCGACTGGCAGCCGGCTGTCCGACGCGGACCTCGACGCGCTCCGGCTCTATACCGGCAACGGGGGGCTGCAGGTCGATTCCGCTGGCGTGCTCAACCAGCACTACACGTCCTACCCTGTCGTCCGCTTCATCTGGGACACGCTCGAAACGATGGGCGTGACCGGCGGCACCTTCCTGGAGCCCGGGTGCGGCGCCGGCAACTTCGCCGGGCTCAAGCCCTCGGCCGCCTTCACCCTCGTCGGGTTCGACGTCGACCCCGTGGCCGTGGCCGTCGCCGCCGCACTCTACCCGGACGACGAGTGGGTCGAGGCCGACGTCAAGGACTTCCACTGGCGGGCCTACACGCCGGCCCTGTCGGGCGCCATCGGCAACATCCCCTTCGGCGCCTACTCGCGCTACCGGAAGGGCGACACGTTCGCGGCACTCAAGCCGCTCATCCACGACTCGTTCATCCTCCACGCCATCGATGCGGTACGGCCAGGGGGCGTCGTGGCGCTCGTCTCGTCGCAGGGAACGATGGACAAGAAGGCGACGAAGATCCGCCGTCGGATGGTCGAGATGGCCCACTTCGTCGGCGCGTTCCGGCTGCCAAACACGGCGTTCAAGGCGAACGCCAGCACGGAGGTCACGACTGACGTCCTGTTCTTCCAGAAGCGCGCGGGCGGCCCGGCGGAGACGTCCGCGTTCTCCACGCTTGACCGGCTGTTCGTCGAGACCGTCGAGACGCCGGCCACATGGGGCGGCGAGGCGGGCTCCGGCTCGCGCGTAGCGGCCTACTACGTCGAGAACCCCGACAGCATCCTTGGGACGCCGACGACAGGCGCGGACCAGTTCAGGCGGCGCGTCGGAGTTGTGGGCACAGTCGATGTGGCCCGGCTGGCGGCGCTCTCAGCCGCGCCGGGAATGGCGTTCCCGGACCCGATCCCGGCACCGGCCAAGCTCCCGGCGCGGCTCGACTCTAAAACCAAGCCGCCGAAGCTCCACAAGGAGGTCGCCTCCGCTGAGTCGCTGTTGGCCGCGCTCAAGCTCGTGATCGCGCTCCAGCAGGACCAGGCGCCCGACGCCGAGCGCGACGCGGCCCGCGCTGCCCTCCGTGCCGACGCCCGCGCACACGTCGAGTCGTATGGGCTGCCGGCGGCCTCGAAGCGGCTCCGCGACCACTACGCCGCGACGTCGGACCTCTACCAGCTCGCAGCGCTCGTCCGACAGGACAAGGCAGGCGACCTCGTGTTCTCGCAGATCGCCGAGGCCGACACCCTGTTCAACACGGCGTTCGAGCCCCGCCCAGCGTCGAAGAAGCCGGCCGACCTCGTGCTCTTCTGCCGCCAGAGGGGCACGCCGTCGACACTCGCGGCCGTCGCCCAGCTGGCGGGCGTGAGTGTGCGCGAGATGGAGGGGCAGGTCCGGAAGGACCGCAACGTGTTCTTCGATCCCGAGGCCGAGAAGGGGGCAGGCGCGCTCGTGCTCCGCTACGAGTACCTCGGCGGGCCGCTGCTGCCCAAGCTCGCGGCGGCTGAGAAGGTCGGGCTCTCGGGCAATGTCGCCGCGCTCCGCTCCGCGCTTCCGCCGCCGCTCTCGGCCGACGAGATCGCCTTCGACCTGGCCGACATCAACACCTACCTCCCGCACGACGTCGCACAGGCGTACGTCGAGTACGCGGTCGGTGGTCGGCTCATCGGCGTCGCCCGCAACTGGGTCGTCGATGGCTACGACAAGCACCGAGCGGCGATGGCGGGGTGGGGCTGGAAGAACGACTATGCCTGGATCGTCTCTGCCTACCTCAACGGCGAAGGCTACCGAAAGCAGCCGGTGGCGAAGGACGCCGAGCCGGGCGAGCAGGCCCGGAGCTACGCCGACAAGGCGAAGAACGAGAACAAGATGCGGCGGGTCATCCCGAAGCGGTTCTCCCAGTGGCTCCGCCTCGTCGCCTCCGACGACCTCCGCCAGCGGGCCGTCGATGCCTGGAACGCCGCGTTCAACTCGACGATCGAGCCCACATGGGACGGCCGGACGTTCACGCTCCCGCACCTCGCGAAGACGTGGACGAACGGGCTTCCGTTCGAACCGAAGGGCCACCAGCGGGCCTACGTCGAGCGCGCGCTCTACACTGGGTCCGGCGTCAACTCTCACGGCGTCGGCGCCGGCAAGACGCTCACGGCGATCATGCTCTCGCAGGCGCTCCGCCAGCGGGGACTGGCGCGAAAGCCGCTCGCCGTCGTGCCCTCGAAGGTCGCGGAGAAGTGGATCGCCGAGACGCTCGCGACCTTCCCGTCGGCGCGCATCCTCAACCTCAAGCTGGACAAGAAGAACCGGGAGCTGGCGCTCTCGATGCTCCAGCAGAACGAGTACGACCTCGCCGTCTGCACGCACGAGGGGTTCGCCTCGATGCCGGCGTCGCCCGAGCTGACGAAGGCGTACTTCGAGGAGCGCACGGGCTACGTCCGGGACCAGATCCGTGCGCTGGCCGAGCAGCTCGATGACAAGGAGAGGGCGAACGCCGAACGCGCGGCCGGCGGCGAGAAGAAGGTCAAGCTGACCCAGGCGGGGAAGCGGCTCAAGGACCTCTACCTGACGCTCCTCCGGATGGAGCAGAAGGTGACGCAGGCCGCCGAGGGCCGGAAGGACGACGCGGTGTACTGGGACGACCTCGGCGTCGACGCCGTGTTCATCGACGAGGCCCACAACTTCAAGAACTACTACCTCTCGGACCTCGCGACCGAGTTGGGGATCGGCGTCGCCGCGTCGAGCAACCGGGCCGAGGAGGCCATGATCAAGCTGTTCCACCTCCACCGGACGGTGGGCGAGCGGAACGTCTTCCTCCTCACGGCCACGCCCACCAACAACACGCCGCTGGAGGCCTACATCTTCCTCCAGATGGTCGCCCCGAGCTACCTCCGCTCGATGGGGATCGGCCACGTCGACGACTTCATCCGCCAGTTCGCGAGCGTCGAGCGCATCCTGACGCTCGACATGCTCGGCCGGGCCCGCGAGAAGGACGTCGTGGTGGGGTACAAGCAGCTGGGCGTGCTCCGGCGCGTGTTCTACCGCTACGTCGACTACCTCGACCTCTCGACGACGGCGGCCGTCGTCCGTCCGAAGCTGACCGAGACCCCGGTCTACTTAAAGCCGGGCCTGGCGGAGACGGTCGTCCGCCGGGACCTCGAAAGTCGCGTCGAGCGGATCAAGAAGCAGGACCCGATGATGACCCCGAACGGGGGCATCGACAACTACCTCTCGGTCGCGATGACCGGGAGCCGCGCGGCCGTCGACACGGCGTTCTACGACCCGGTGGACTTCTCCGCCTCGGGCCAGGTCGAGGTGCGGAAAGGCAGCGGCAAGCAGACGGTCCCGTACACGCTCCACCCGGCCGGGATCACGGAGGACAGCAAAGCCGGCGTCATGTGCCGCTCGGTCGCGGACAGCTACTGGCGGACACCGCGGACCGTCACGAACACCGTCGGGCAGACGACCGAGGACGTCCTGAACGGTCAGATCATCTTCTGCGACCCGATCACGACGGCCACCGGGCGAGACTTCCACCATGCCATCCGCGACCGCCTCGTGGCGCTCGGCGTCCCGCGCAAGGAGATCGCGATCGTCAACGGCTCGGAGAACAACACGCCCGAGAAGAAGAAGGCGGTCCAGGACGGGTTCAACGCGGGCCGGCTCCGCGTCCTCATCGGCGGCACGTCGGCGATGGGCGAGGGCATGGACCTCAACCGGTACTGCACCCACATCCACCACTTGGACGTGCCGTGGAAACCGTCCGAACTGACGCAGCGGAACGGGCGCGGCCACCGGCAGGGCAACGTGAACCCTGAGGTCGAGGCGCGCTACTACCTCATGAAGCGGTCGATGGACGTCTACCGCTACCAGCTCATGGTCAAGAAGGCCCGATGGGTGGACGAGCTGTGGGGTGGCGACTCGGAGGACATGGAGGCCAGCGACGGCGAGACCGGCTTCGACTACGAGACGGTCATGATGGCCCTCCAGGACGACCCGGCCAAGATCGAGGCGCTCGACCTCAGCCGCCAGATGAAGCGCGCGGCCGAGACCTACGAGTACGCGCTGGAGGACGTCGAGGACGCGGGCATCAACCTCCGCCAGTCGAGAGCCATGCTCGCCAAGCGGACGCCGTCTGGCTCGTTCGCTGCCGCGCTCGAACACGTCCGGTCGCTCGACCTCCCGAGCGGAACGTGGGAGGACCTCGTGAGCTCAGGCCGGCTTCGCCATCTCAACAACTACGGGGCCGCAACCGTCGGCACGAACTACGTCGGCAACCTCCCGACCTACCGGCTCACCGCGACCGGCGACGACGGGAAGCGTCACGACGTCGCACAGGTCTACATCTCGGCTCAGGACCGCCGCACGCCGCAGGGCGAGTACGTCGCGCGGTTCGATGTCTTCCCGTTCAAGCGGGACTACCAGGGCTCGGACCGGATCTGGCGCGACCTCACGGGCAAGCTGATGGGCGCGCTCCGACGGCTCGACGCGAGTTGGGCGGCGGAGGTCGACAAGGCCACCCGCGGGCGCCAGTCGGCGGCCGAGGCCGTGTCGCTGTTCGAGCGGCGCGTCCAGGAGGGAAAGGCCGACGTAACGGCCGCCCGCGACGTGCTTCAGACGTTCCTCGACGCCGCGACCACGCTGTTCGAGTCGAAGTCCGACGCCGCGCGGTTCCTCGACGACAGGGCGCTCGCCGAGTACAGAAACATGGTCCGCCGCGTCAACGGACTCCTCGCGACCGTCGGCACGGCCGTCGTGCAGGGCGTCGCGGCCGGGGCCGCCCAGGCCGTCGTGCTCCCGGCGATCCAGCCAGCGACGGCCCCGGTCAGCGAGACCCTCCGAGACGGTGTGGAGGGTCTGGCCCGTCTGTTCGACAGCGACCGACGCGAGAATGCCCGTCACGTCGCTCTCACCTGGCTCGGGTGGGCCGACGCGCTCGACGTCCGCACGCGGTCCGGCCTCGTGACCTACGAGGACGACGAGCAGGGGACCGTCATGGTGTGGGCACCCGCCCTCCGCCGGCTCCTCCTCGTTCCGGCCTCGCGCGTCGAGCGGGCCAGGCCGGAGGCTGCGACCGACCCAACGCGCTCGCACGCGGAGCGGGCCTACGAGGAGTGGTCGCACACCGACGCCGACGCCGTCGCGCTCGCGCTCGACCTGCCCGCCGCCGCGCTGGCGGCCCGACTCGTGGACGGGAGCCGGGGAACGCCGACCCTCCGCGCACGCCGTGTCGGCACGGCCGACCGCGTCCTCTACCGGAGCGACAAGCTCATGGAGTGGGGCGACCGGCGTGGCAAGCTCAACGGCTACCGCCACGACTTCGACCGGCTCCGCCGAGCCGTCCACGAGATTCCCTACCCGGATGGCGGTGCGCCCGTCGTCGCCGTCTCGGGCTTGTCCATCGACGGGCGCGGCATCCTCAACTGATGCCCTCTCTCCATCCGGGCGACCGAGTGACGGTCTACGCCCATAACCCCCTTCCTTCCATGAAGCAGAAGACCTTGGGGCGTAGCAAGACGCCCAAGCGCGGCCCGAACGGCCGGTTCCTGCCAACCAGCAAGTCGGGCTCGTCCCGCTTGGGCGGTAGCCGTCGGAAGAACCCGGCGACAAAGACCACGCTCAAGCGCGGCGCCATCATCGCGGGCGGCGCTGTCGCCGGCCAGACCGCCGGCCGGTTCATCGGCAGCGCCATCGGCGCGGGCACGACGGCCCAGATCGCCGAGGTCGCCGTGCCGGGCATCGCGGGCGTGCTCCTCCAGCGCGCCCGGAAGACGGCGCTCAACGACTTCGGCACCGGCATGGTCGTGACCGCCGTCGTCAACGGCGTGCGGATGGCAACGGCGAAGCTCCAGAGCTCCGGCACGGCCGTCGCCGGCCCGCGCCGACTCGCCGGCCCGCGCATCCGCCAGCTCGGCGCGCCGGCCACGGCCTACGGCGCGAGCAGCTGCGGCTACACCGCCCGCCCGGCCGAGACGCACGGCGTCGTCCTCGAAGGCTAGCACTGGGCCGCATCGCCCTCTCCCACGGACAGCGGCCGGTCTGTGGGAGAGCCCTCAGGGGCACTCCTAGGCCGCATCCCTCCTCCAGAATCCCTCCGTTGCCATGGCGAACTTCGCCGATCTCCAGTCCGCAGGCGTATCCAAGCGCCTCGTCCCGCAGTCCTCGCTCACCAAGGCCGTCGGTACGAGCCGGTTCATCCACTCGTCGCTCCCGCTCCAGACCGGAGCCAACCGCTACGAGTTCTTCCCCGCCGTCGTCGACAAGGACGACCCCTTTGCCGCCTACGGATCGAACCCTCTCCCGGGGCAGTCCAGCCGGCGGCATGAGGAGCTCCTCTTCCAGGTCGTCGGCTCGATGCGCGTGACCGGCGCGAACGAGGCCGAGGTCAACGACGCCATCGCGGCGCTCCAGAACTCGTTCGCGTTCGCGACGGTCGAGATCGGGACGAGCGCCACGAACTGCCAGAAGCACGTCGCTCGGTTGGCCGACTACGGCAACTTCTACGCGACGATCAAGAGCATGACGTCGGCCGAGGCCCTCATCTACTTCAAGGCCTCGGACTACGTGCCGCTCCCGGTCATGCTCGTGACCGGCCCGAACGACACGCTCGACATCACGGTCGAGATGAACGTGCCGCTCGCGACCGGCATCGCCGGCCTCCCGGAGTCGGGCTCGTACCTGACCGCGAAGAACGCGGCCAAGCCGGCCTCGGGCTCGGCGCTCCAGGCCGCCCGGCTCCTGCTCTCGGTCAACCAGACCGTGCTGGACAAGACCACCTAGGGGGTCCGTATGGCCGCATCGGAAGCGGCCTCTCGTCCAGCGCCCGACCCTCCCCCGTGGGTCGGGCGCTTCCTCCCACACGCATTGCCATGACCTGCGCACCCTCGTTCCCCGCCGTCGTGTGGGAGATCCTGACCCTTACGGCCGGGCAAACGACGACCCAGACGGTCAAGTCGCCTCCCGAGCCTCAGGGGCTCAGTCACATCCTCTTCCAGCCGTTCGGGGACAACCTCAACGCCTTCGGCCGTGCGCTCCTCACGGCGCTCCGCGTCGACAACTCGTTTCCGCTCGGCGGCCGGTACCTCGACGGCCTCCTCGGCTCGCCCGAGGCGTCGGTACATCTCACGGCCGTGAACGCCTTCTTCGCAGGCGGGCGCGTTCTCGCTCGTCCCCTCGTCTTCCCCACGCGTGTCCGCCCAGTGGTCGAGTACTCGCTGGAAGCTGGCGGCCCGCTCGACCTCGGAGTCGCGCTCGCCGTTGCCCCGATCGCGGAGGTCCGCATCGCGGGCGAAACCGGAGCGACCGTCGCTGACGCCGCCCGCGTGCCACCGAGCCTCATCGCGTTCTCGGCCATGATTCCGGCCGGAGCCGAAGACCATGTCGTCCGCGTGTTCTCGCAGGTCCCGTCCGGCCGGGTCCGCGCGCTCGCGCTCGGCGCCGACACCCCCGACGACGTGATCGTCACGGTCCGCCTCGGCGAGGCCGAGCCGGTCGAGAACGCACCCCTCGCCCTCGTCAACGCGCTCATGGCCGAAGGCGACCTCCCCCGATCCGTCCCACTGGCGACACGGGACGCCGTTGACCTCGTTGTGACCAACCGGAGCCAGGCGGCTCAGAGGGTCTCCATTTTCTTCGAGGTCGCCTGATGATCGCGGCGCCTTTCGCCCCTCTCGTTCGGCGGAAGCCGTTCGTGCGCGAGCTCGCGCTTGTCGCCGACGACGCCGTCCTCGCTGCTGCGCTGGCCGCCGGCGACGCCCCCATCCTCCTCGCCGACTCGACGCGGACGCTACTCCAACTCAACGTTGGAGCTTTCAAGCGAGAGACGGCAAGCGGTGTGGCCTACGACTACCCGGCCGCCCTTGCGTCCCCCATCGCCGCACTTGTCCTGTTCGACGAGGACCGACCGACACCACGACGCTATGACCTGGTCGTGCCCGTCGGGCAGTCGCTCACCCTGTCTGTCCAAGACGTGCCCTCGATCACGCTTGGACTCTCGGTCTCCTGGCTCTCACCGGCTCCTGTCTCGATCTCTGACCGCGACGGGTCCGTCACCCTCCGGATCTCTGGTCACGACTTCGGCTCAGGCACCTGCCTGGCCTAACCACCCATTGCGTCATGGCAACTCGTGTCCACATCGACCCGACGCTCCTCGTCGCGCTCGGCACCCCGCTCGGCGTCGCGGAGCAGGATGCCCCCGTCCTCTCCTATGGCTGCTCGAAGTCCGGCATCGACACCCCGGCGCGACTGGCCCACCTGCTCGGGCAGATCATGCACGAGTGCAACCAGGGACGCAACTTCCGAGAGCTGCCAAGTCGGTTCGCGTCGTCGGGGCTGGCATACAAGGGCCGCGGATGGCCCCAGCTCACGAACGACTTCAACTACCGGGCATTCCGCGACTGGCTTCGTGCGAACGCGGGCTGGGTGCGCTCCGTGTTCGGTACCGACCCGCCCGACGTTTACGCCGACCCGGGGCTGGTCGAGAACTCTCCGTGGCGGGCACTGGCAGCCACGTGGTATGCCGAGGCGAACGGGATGAACCGCTACGCCGACCGGGGAGTGACACGCGACCAGGTCTACAACGTCATTCGCTACGTGTGGCGCCCGCACGTGGACGCCTACCATACGGACCGGCGATTCGAGTTCGCGCAGCAGGCCTTCGAGCTCATCGGCCGTGGACGAGCGACGTTCGAGGCCTGCGAGGGTGACGCCTGCTACCGGGCGGCGGACGTGGTAGAACACGCGAGCTCTCTCGTACCAGAGATCCCAGACATCGGGGGTCTCATCTTCGGCGCGCCCCTGTTCCGCTCTCCACTCGACGACATCGTCAAGCTGGGCGCGACGATCAAGGACGCCCTGACAAAGGACCCACTGACCACGATTCCTGGCAAGCCGACCTCGAAGGGGACTCAACTCCCGAGAGCGGTACCACTCCTGCTGGCAGGCGCTGCAGCCGTCGCCGCCTACAACGCCCTTTCCTGATGGCCGACGCCCTGACAAGACGCGAGGCCGCTCGCAACGCCTACCGGAGCCGGCAGAGCAGCCCGTGGGCGCGGCGCGATCTGCCCCAGCTCCTCAACGGACTCTCAGCCACTGCCTTCTCGTTCGATCCCGCATGGGTACCCACAGCGGAGGCTCCGGACCAGGCTGTTCCACACGACATCGTGCTCGGCCGGGCCAGAGACATGACGGCGATCTTGTCAGAGCTGTTCATCCGCGATGCGCGCCCGGCGGATCATGCATCGATGCCGGTCTCGAGCGCGGCCATGGCTTTGGCAGAGTCGGTTCTCGCAGCTGCACGTGCCATCGAGACAACGGACGGGACAGACGCCGCGATCCGGTGGCTATCGGTGTCGGGCACCGAATGGCAGGCCATCTGGGGCGGCGGACTCGCTCTGCTCGCAGCGGGCTCAGCCCAGGTGGCGAGTTCAGCCCCCCTCCTACCCACCGACATCCGCGTGGGAGATCCCGTCCCTACATTCGGACGGGCCTACATCGACATCACCCAGCTTCCAGATGGGTACTTCGACGTGTGGGCCGGTCGCCGCTCCCAGGCTGACCTGTGGCGCCGACTCGCCGACGGCGCGGGCCGGTCAGCGCTGGGCGCATCTGGCAACCCCACAGCGCTGAGGACCATCGCGGCTCAGACAGCCACGGAAGCCGCCGAGCTCGGCCTCACCCCCTTCGGCCTCCGCTGGTTGGCTGTCGCCTTCCGAGAATCCGGCGGACGAATCATTCGTGGTTCAAGGACCACTCCCAACGAGGCGCTCTTGGCAACGGCCGCGCTCTTCGCCAGCGCGTCCCCTGCTCCCCCCGGGCTCGCGTCAGCCCCACCCCCACTACTCGATGGTGAGACGGGCTCCGGCGAAGACACCCCCACAGACGACGGCTCGATGTCGCCGCGGGGAGACCGCCCCACCCGGCCCTCTGCCCCCAACAGGCCGAACCGGACGGACAGCGCCCCGCCGGTTCCAGCTACCCCAACGCTCAGCGCCATCTCACCTGTCTACCTGGTGGTTGGCGCCGTGCTCCTCGCCATCCTCGCCAGCGACTGATGGCCCTCTACGTCAACCCTCTCCTCGCCGACCAAGGCACATCGCTCGTCCAGCGGCTTCGGCTCTCCGAGTTGGGGTGCACCTATCCGATTGCCCCTGACTTCACGCTGCGCGAGTTCGCGTGCCCATACCACGGCATCGGCCAGCCCATCGTCTGCGGGGGTATCGAGTACCACGACGAGGTGCTCAGCCATCCCTCGTCTCGGATCCTCGCCCAGGCGGTCCGCGACGTCTTTGGGGTCACCTACGTCACGTCGGGCTACCGAACCGAGACGTACAACAACACGCTCGACAACGCCGTCGAGGGATCGACGCACACGACGGGTCGAGGGCTCGACCTCGTAGTACCCGGCGCCGACCCGGCCCGGGTGGCCTCGTTCTGCCGCGACGCGCTCGGGGCTGGTGGTGTAGGCCTGTACGACGACGGGCATGTCCACGTCTCGGTCGGCCGCGAAGGCGGCGCAGACCGCCGATTCGGCCGGACGTTCGCGACGCTCTACACACCGGCCGACGGCCAGGCCGTACTGGCCGGGCGCGCGAACTACATCGCGCAGGTTCTCCCCGGCGTGACCATCGAGGGCGGAGCTCCCCTCTGGCCCGGCCCCGTCGCGCTGGCTGGCTATGACGGGCGCTCGCCTCTTGGATGGCTCCTCCTCGCGCTTGGGTTGGGATTTGCCCTCCAGGACCCCGATCTCCGCTCCCTTGCCCAGCTTCGCTAGCCCATGCTGCGCCTTCCCCATCTCAGCCCTGACTGGTTGAGGCTTCGGCTCTCTGGTCGGATCGATGCTCTCGAAGCGGATGTCGACGCCTTCTCTCCCGACGCTCTGCTGAGCGCCGTCGGCGCGGCTGAGGAGGCCGCTACCGACGCCCGCTCCTATGCCGACCTCCTTGCGCTTGGCGACATCGAGCAAGCGTACCGACAGCGAACCAAGGCTGAGCTGAACGCGCTCGCACCTCCAGATGGGACGCCCGCCCTCGTGTATACGGACGAGAGCAGGAATGGCGAGCGGAACGTGATCTACCTCCGGGAGGCGGGCGCGTGGATCTACCAAGGCTCCCTGGACGGCGTCTCTCAGCAGACGTTTGAGGGGCACGCTCCTTTTATCAACCTCAACAACTACCTCGTCACAGCCACGGGGTCGAATGCAGTCCACGAGCTCCGGTCGAAGCTGGCCGATGACGAGCTCGACACCGTCGTGATCTCGGGCCGGGGTGGAGCGACGTACACGCCAGGGGGAGACGTCCGCATTCCAGCTCACAAGCGGCTCATCATCGAACCGGGCGTGACCTATCGCCCGACCCATTCATTTGCCGAAGGGCTTCACGGTCAACCCGAGACCGGAGTCAAGGCCGGCACCGTCAACGCGCGGGACGCCGTCGTCGCGTTCCTTATCGACGGCACTGCCGTGGTCGAGAACTACGGGACCCTCGACCTCGATGGCCTAAGCGGAGGGGGACGGCGGACGGGATTCTTTCTGCGGGGAGCCCATGGCGCGGACGTTCGAATGGGAAAGATCATCGGTGGTAGCGAGGGCCTCGCAGCCATCGACAGTGACGGGGCCTACATCCACGACGCCGATGACCAGGCAACGCTGTGGCCAGGCAACGCCACCGTCTCCATCGAGAACTGCGACGGCCTCCATGTCGCTCGCATCCGGTCCAAGGGCCGCGAGGAAGGGATTGACGCCAACACTGGAGCCAACCGCTGCCACTTCGTCTCGATCATGGGGGTGGAGTTGGCGCAGGGCGTACTCGAACTCAACAACTCCGTAGGGTGCACTGCGCTCGGAGTGAGCTCCGTCGACACGCCCAGCGCCGTGATCGTGTTCGACTACACCGACGCACAGGCTGTTGGGATCTACAGCAGTCGGGGGCTCCGCTACAACTCGGGCGGCCATTCCATTGAAGCGTCTGCCCGCTACACGGCCGCCTCGAACGGAATGCAGGCCATCGGCGCGAGCCTTGAGATGCCCGGGCCAATCCGGCTCGACCTCGACGTGCGTCTTGAAGGATGCGGCCTCGACGCCGTGAAGCACGCCCTCTACGTCCTTGGCGACCACTACACGGGCGGAGTTCGCCCTCCCTTCCAGAGCCAGAGCGAGTTCAATGTGCTCGTGGTGGCAGACGCGGCCTGCGTCGAGGGATGCATCCGTAACCCTCCCATCTTGGTCACCGAGCATTCGTCGTTCACGATGCGGCCGGAAGTCCATGTCCCACTGAAGGCGGGCCAGTCGGCAGTTCGCATCGGAGGTACCCCGGACTCGGGGCTCGACGGGTCGGCCGTCGTGGAGAACCCCGTCGTGATCAACACCGGTGTGGAGGGCCAGGGGACTGGGGTTCAAATCGAAGGATCCTATCCAGCGCTGCACTCGATCCTCGGGCAGGGACTGTACTCCGGTCTGGCGACCGACGAGACAACTGGGGCGAACATCGTGCGCCTGCGACGCTCCCTGGAAGGGTCGAGGCCGTACGACTGGCCAGCCATCCCACCCGGCGAGCAGGCGACGGTGCAGGTCACCGTCACGGGTGCCCAGCTCGGTGACTACGTGGAGTCGGTCGCCATGGACGTGAGCCTGCAAGGGGGAGTGTTGAGCGGCTCCATGTCCGGCGCAAGCGCTGTGACTGTGGTCCTGAGAAACGACACGGGCGCGGTGCTGAACCTCGCTTCGGGGATCCTCAACGTGATCGTCCGACCGAAATCATGACCTCCAACCGATCTCATCCCCCCCGGCCCTCGCTCTCCACGCCTGGAAGCCCTGAGTACCGCACGTTCCTTGATCGGCTGACGGGCCACCGCGCCTTCCTCCTGGCCTCATTGCTCAGCGTCCTGTTCGGGCTCGCGATCACGGGAATGTTCGTGTTCAGCCAGATCGACAGCGGTGAGTTCTACCTCGGCATCGCAGCTGTGGGCGGGTTCATCTCAGGAGTGCTCGGCTTCACAACGAGCGCGGACGCACTCCGCGACATCGCGCGCAAGCCGAAGGCCCCAGACATCAATTCCCCGGGCGCCGATGTCTTTGCGCCCGACGCCACCATCCGCTCATAGCTGGGGTCTCCCCGGTCGGCGCCAGCTCGACCGATCGCGCCCTTTTCCTGGTTCACGCGCTCACTCTCGCGAGATGCCCGACCCGCTCGTGCCTCTCCCCTCAACGATGCCACAGTGGTTTGCACAGAAGCTCGACTCCTGGTGGAAGATCGGCGGCATCCTGGGAAGCGCCATCGCGCTGGGACTCACGAGTGGGTTCGCGTTGGCCGCCATCGTGACGCTCCCAAGCGTCGTCGAAGCGAACGAGGCCGGGATCGCCTCAAACATTGCCCGGATCGAGACGCTGGAGAGTCAGATGCTCGTCATGCAGAGCGACTCGGCCGAGCTCAAGGACGACCTCAACGAGCGCCTAGACCGTGTCGAGTGCCTCGTGATTGCGAGCCGACGTGACACGCCCATCGAGGATTGTCTCTGATCATCGCGACGCCTTACAGCTGACGTGCCCATGGATGGCTTCGACCTCTCCCGTCTTTCCGCTCCCGTGGGTGCTGGACGACGCGCCACCAACCGAGAAGACGACGTCACCCTCGTCCAACGCGTGCTGAAGGAGGCCACGGCGATCACAGCGGACACGAAGCTCGACCCTGGACTCGTCGACGGCGACTGCGGCGTCGGGACCGAGGGTGCGATCTCGCACCTCCAGCGCCGGCTCGGAAGCCGTCGCCCCGACGTCCGGATCGACCCGGCAGGACTCACAGCCCGCCGGCTGGCGGCGCTGCTTCGGATGGCCGAGGTCGAGGTGACTAGCCCATTCGACACCCCATCTGGGTGGGCGTTCGCCGGCGCTGGCGCCGGGATGCGAGCATTCGGCGCCCGGCGTGCGAAGGGACGCGGCCATGCCGGCATCGACTTCTACTACCCCGACTACACACCCGTCCGTGCGATCGCCGACGGTGTGGTGATCCGGGGGCCCTACCCCTTCTACTGCGAGACGCTCGCGGTCGAGATCGACCACGGTGCGTTCGTCGCGCGCTACGGCGAGCTGGCACCAGAGAGCAGGCCGTTCGTCCGTGAGGGCTTGCGCGTCGAACGCGGCCACCAGCTCGGGCGCGTCGGCATCCTGATGGACAACCGGCGACGGCTCCGCGTGCCCTCGATGATGCTCCACTTCGAGGCCTACGACAAGACCGCGACAGGGCCGCTGACGGTCGGTCGGTGGGCTTCTGCCGTCGACGGGTTCACAGGCCGCCGCTTCTATCGACGGCGTGACGTCGTGGATCCAACCTGGCTCGGGCTCCGCGCACTCGGGAACGCTACTGGCCCCCTCCCCCCGACGTCATGAACACGCTGCTCCGCTTCCTCGTCGCGCTCCTCCTCGTCGCCGTTCTCGTGCTTGGCTACGTCGCCATCCGCAGCATCAGCCACGAGCCGCTCGTCGACGCGTTCGACCCTGGCGCACTGGCGAAGGCGACCGGCGGACGGACTGCCGAGATCGATGCCGGCCGCGAACCGGCGCGGAGGGACACCGCCTCAGTCTCTGGCGTGGGCGGAGACACACCGGCCGTCCGGATCGAGTACAGGGACCGCTGGCACACTCCGCCCGCACCGTCCTGCCCAGACGGCTCGCCGGCAGAGACCGATGCGTCGACGCGCGTGGCGATTGTCCCCATCGACGCGCCTCCTCTCGCCGCGCTCCCCAGGCGGCCGATCTCAGTCTCACCGGATCGTGTGATCCTGACCTACCAGCGGGCGGAAGGCGACAGCGCCGGCCAGACGGTTCAGGACGTATTCGTAGTGCCGGAGCGGCGGTGGGGCGCTTGGCTCGCCGCGGTGGGTGACGTGGCGACGATGATCGGCGACTCGCTCGCATGGGAGCCGTCCCTCGGACTGACAGCCCACGTGCGCTACCGACGGCTCACGCTCTCAACCGGGATCTCGTCAGCGCTCGACGAGCTGGCGCCGCGCATCGAGGTCGGGATGACCTGGCGGCTCTGGGGACGCTAAACGCCCAATTCCAGATAATGGCAGCGGGACATCGTTCGCTTCAGCAATACGGCCCAATCCCTATCTCGTCACGAATAATCTAGAAGATAATTCAGCCTGTATCGGTCAGGTATAGGTGCTACATATTAGACTAGTCATATGTATAATACGTCTGATCAGAGTCCAGGCATTAAGCCCGAGTCTCGCTCGTCGAAGCGACCGAGCTCGACGTCGTAGAAAAGGAGCACCCAGATCCCATTGGGGGATCTCCTGGAAGCCGATGGTCTCGCCAGCCAGCGCTCCGGTCTACTTTCATGCTGTTCGCCCTCACCCGCTGAGCGGCCCTTGCCTGTTCCACCGCGCCCTCGCCCAGCAAATCCTTGCCGATTCACAATATATAACATGACCAATACATACGAAGAATACAATATAGATACAGATCGTCAAGTTGACACAGCAGCCCCGATCTCCGAGTCAAAAAAATACGAAGGGTTTCCCACATGGTTCGCCATTGAGAGCGCAAGTCTTGAGCATTTATTAGACAAAGACGGGGTCGACATCGCATCGCTCTTATCCGAGAGCCGAAAGGACTTCCAGACAGCCTGGGCCCAATTTTTTTCCCAAGTACAAAATATAATATCTCTACATATTGTTATATATACCTCAGTGGTAGCAATAGTTTATTTTGTTCTACAAGACGACAATGACAACCAATGGCTCTTGTCTCTAGCCGGCATCCTTCTTTTTACATCCTTCCTCGTTGGGCACAAAGCACAGATAATACTGTCTGCTACATTCGATTTTTACGTATCATCTGTAGTTTACTCCTGCCAACTTCACCTAGCCGCAGGCGCATGCACACACCGATGGTTCGAGCTGGTAAGAATCAATTTAGAAAGATCAGAATCAAAAAACAATACACAGCTACTAAAATCCTGGGCAGACAAGCATAGTACATATCACGCATATCATAGCCTTATTAAATGGCTAGGATATATATCTCTGATTGGAAGTATGACACTTGTATTCTTTGGATTACGTATATACATTGGTATATAGAAACATCAGCGCCTCGTCATAGAATTTGACACTCATGCCGCAAGCCGCCTGCAGACCACATAGAGCAGGAGCGCGTCACGGAACACGTCGGAGGGTTCGACAACTGGCCCACGATCTCCACATGACTGATTTTCAACGGCTTACATGACCAATTTAGATCAGGAGTCATCCCCGACCCCACCTCTATCAGGCGGCTGGATGGGGATTTCGACTGGCGAGGTACATTTGTGGACCTGATGGGCCACATCCGCACCACAAGGCGATATCACATCATAGCAAGCGCTTCAATATCACCACCACACACTCTCAACGATGGGTTCACCAAGCCTTAATTCTATGATGGAACCAGTTAGCTCTATTACAGAGTACATCGAAAGAGTCAAGAATATAAACGACAAACATTTCAAACTAGGAAGCTCAACAACCTACTCTTGGTACAGAGGGCAAGCAGATGCGTCCTGGCCCCTGACGCCATCTCTGTATCGAGGAAGCCACTGGCCAAGGTTCGAGCGGGAGATAAACCGCGACTTCAAGTTATCAGCGGCTCCCCACTTCAACCACCTGCCCGAAGATGAGCTTGAATGGCTGTTTGCCATGCAGCACTATGGGGCACCGACTCGCCTCCTCGACTGGTCCGAGAGCTACCTGAATGCGCTCCTGTTCGCAGTGTCGGATACTGAGAACAGAGCCAATGCAGCCGTATGGATCCTGAGTCCCTGGGAGCTCAACAAAGCCACACTAGATATACACTCTGTCCCCCTAGCTAGCGACTCAGTCCTGGATGGCTACCGCCTAGGTAATCCTGGAGACCTGAAGCGCCGTCCTGACGCGCGTGACCCTGCAGCTCTTCGACCAACAAGGGCTACACCACGAATCGCAGCACAGCGCGGAGTCTTCACAATACATGGACACAGGGAAGCAGGCTTGTGGAGCATCAGGGGCAGAAAATCTATCCTGGTCAAGGTCAAAGTATGTGCAGGCGCAAAGCAGTTGCTCAGACGCGACCTACACTCTGCAGGGATCGGAATGTCATCTCTTTTCCCCGGAATGGAGGGAGTGGGTGCCGAGATCCGATACAGATATTCTCGGGACTGCATCCCCAGAGCTTAGGCCGAAGCCTCAGCAACCACACCGGCAGGCCAATCTGGCTTTCGCTTACGCCGCGAGCCCCCCACAGATGCCGTAGAGCGCGAACGCGTCACCGAGCACGGCCGAGGATTCAACAAATGGCCTGCGATCTCCACAATTCCTATCGGCTTAGCCCGTACCAAACCATGAGTCTGGATCCTACTCCGGTTCCAAACTGACGAGGTGCCGCTTCAGCTGTGCGTTGTAGACCTCGCCGTCCTTGCCGTAGTGGACGCGGCGGTGGCACGTCGGGCACAAAGCCAGCACGTGGGCCGGGTGATCCGGCCCTCCATCCGCCAGCCGCGTTGTGTGGTGCGGCTCCAAGTACGGCCGGCCGTCCTTCGTCGTGAAGGGGGCCTCAGCCCCGCAGCCCTCACACGTCCCCCCCGCCCTCTTCAGGACGTACTCCCGGACGGCCTCGGAGCGCTGGTAGACGTTCCGACGGTGAGCTTCGGGGGTAGACCGCCTCGGTGGTGGCGCGAGCGCGAGGCGTCGCAGCTCGCCGAGCGGCTTCTTCCGAAGCGACTTCGCCCACCGGTGGTCGAGGGGAACCTCGGGGGCGGGTGAACTTGGAGGTTGGACGTCGCGGGAAGACCGGTCCGCAAGGAGGGCCAGTTCGAAAACGATGGCCGAACGAAGGTCCCCGTCTCGGTCTGGTCGGTCCTCATGGTGATGTCCGAGATACTCGACCTCACCGATATAGCGGACGTGTCTCCTCCCGGCGTCTTCGAACAGGTGAACCCGCTTCCCGAGCGCGTGGTGGTTGTGGAGCGCCCGGTTGCACTTCGTCATCCGCATATTTCCCTTCTGCCCCTCCCCGGTGTACCAGAACGTCCCGTCCGCCCGCATCTCGTCGCGGTACCCGTGCTGCCGCCCGCGGTCCCCGGTGAAGAGGAAGACGACGTGGTAGTCCTTCGGCGTCGACATGCCGCCCTGCCGCTGGCCACCGAAACGGTCGTGGATCTCCTTCTGGCGATGGTACCGCTGACCAACCTCGAACTCTGGGGCCGGCCCCAGCGGCTTCGGTTCGATTAGGAACCCGCAGCGCTTGAGAAGCCTGAATGCCTTCGATCCACGCTCCCCACGGAACTCGCTCGGATCGAGCGAGCGGCCGAGCACCCTCCTCGCTGCCAGGCCGACGACAGCCTTGGGCGGGTACCTCTCCCCGCCGTGCACGACGTCGAACGTGTGCGAGTCAAGGAAGGCGTGCCCGACGCCAGCGTCGAGGTCACGAATGGCGTCGAGGATGTCCTGACGCGTGATGCCCTCGGGCACGCTGTCTGATTTGCTCAAGTCTAGGGGGGGCATGCCTAATGGGCGGGCGGCCCAGCTACCGTCAGTCGGTGTAGTGAAACAAGGAAGCCGCCGTCTCTCGATTTACGGAGACGGCGGCTTCGACCCCAAAAGAGGGGGAGCTTAGTAGCTCTAAGTGGCTCTGGACCGAAAGGCGAGACCAGGGAGGGAGGCAGCGACACCGCTCACCCCGACGGCCCAGAGAGTTTCGAGGAAGGCGTTTACGAATATGCCGAATCGCGTTTCTTGTGTAGTGTTCATAGGCATTACCTCAAATGCGGACAAAATCCACAGCTTGGTTACCGAGAGGGCCCGAAGAGTACAGAGTGCCAGAACCGCCGGAACAAGGAACGACGACGCTACCCAGAGTCCTCCCTGGGTCGCTAGTACAGCGAAAATGAAAGAACGGCTCAACGGCAATATACGGACTCGGCCAAACATGGTTGCAGGGCAACTCAAGCCGCGAGCCGACAGCGGACATCGTAGAGCGCAAGCACGTCAAGGAGCACGGCTGAGGGTTCGACAACTGGCCCGCCACCTCCACTTGACGGTACAACGGCCGACTCTTCGGGGTCGGCCGTTTCTATTTTCGGCCTTTTCCCCACCGCCAAGGCCGAAAACAGAGGACAGCGAAGGGGCTTGGCCATTGCCCTATCAACTCCACCACGATGACAGGGAGGCTTCGCCCCATACCCGACTTCAGGAGCTCGTTGCTAAATGCCAGTCCTGACGCCGAGGGCATAACGAGGCCTCTGACCCACGAGGTTGATCAAGACTCGGCGCGTGGGCTTCCATCTGAGGCCCGCGCCGGCGGCTCGGCCCACACCCGGCACGTCGCCGCTAACGCGTGGGCCGCCTCATTCGCCGCGGCGGCGTCCTCGAACGCCCCGACAATGGCGGAACCGGTCCCGGAGAGCGCCGCATAGCCAGCCCCGTGGCGCTCAAGCGACTGGCGGACCTCCCGCACGACTGGATACGAGGCCTCGATGGCCGGCTGGAAATCGTTCGTGGCTTCCATTCGCCAGCGGCGGAGATCGTCCGATGTGACGGCCGCCACGAGATCAGGGCGGCCATGGCCATCAGGAGTGACGCTTGCAAAGGCCTCGGCCGTTGAGACAGGGACAGGAGGAACAGCGACGACGAGAGCGAACGGGCACCTCCATGGTGCGCCGTCCGAGCCCACGAGCGGCGCCAGTCGCTCGCCGCGCCCGGTTCCGTAGGCCGCGACGGGGTCGAGAAAGAAGGGGACGTCGGAGCCGAGGCGGAGCGCGAGCGCATGGAGTTGGGCCTCGGGGACGTTGAGCCCCCAGAGGTCGACCAGAAGGCGAAGCGCTGTGGCCGCATCGGACGAACCGCCGCCTAGCCCGGCGCCGTAGGGCACGAGCTTGTCGAGGTGAAGCGCCGCCCCGCGCGTGCCGCCAGCCCACGCCTGAAGCGCGCGCGCGGCGCGGACGACGAGGTTGGTGCCGTCCGTCGGCAGGTGGGGGTCTGTCGTCGTGAGCGAGAGGGCCCGTGCGGGCTCCGCCGTGAGCACGTCGGCCCAGCCGACAGGCATGAAAACGGTCGAGAGGTCGTGGAACCCGTCGGAGCGACGACGGAGCACGTGGAGACCGAGATTGACCTTGGCTGGAGCGCGGCGGGCGGGCACGGGCACGGCGGGAGCGGCCCGGAAGTTTAGGCCTATTAGGAGCCCCGACATGCTCGCCGTAGGTCACCCAAATCCCACCGCCCTTCGAACACCGCACGCGTACCTTCGAGCACGGTTGCTACGCCTTACGTCTCTCCCCCGGCGCCCCATGGCCCTCCCCGCTCGCGGGATCGCTCTGCTCGTGCTTTCCGCCGCCCTCGCGGCCCCCGCAACCGCCCAGATCTCGACGCGAGGCACGTCTCGCCCCGTCGTCACGCCACGGTCCTCCTCCAGCCCGACGACCTTCGCGCTGGAAGGCCCAATCGACCCAGCCACGTACGTCGTCGGCCCGGGCGACTTGTTTGCCATCTCCATCGGAGGAAGCATCGCCCGCCAGGAGACCGTGGCCGTCTCAGCCGATGGCGTGCTCGTCGTCCCCGGTGTGGGCACCGTGCCGGCCGCTGGCCGGCCGCTGGCGGCGGTCAGCGCCGACGTGCAGCGCAGCCTCCAGCGCGTCTTCGCCAACGTCCAGAGCAACGTGACTCTGGCCGTCCCCCGCCAGTTCTACGTCCACGTCTCGGGCGCCGTGCCGACCCCGGGCCGCCACCTTGTCTCGGCGGTGGGCCGGGTCGAGGACGCGCTCGCGCTCGCCACGGAGGGAGCCATCGACGCCGGTGGACGACCGCTGACGGTTCGAGACCTCGGGCGTTACGACGAGCCCTCCCGAGGGTCGACGGACCGACGGCCGTCCCTGCGTAACGTCCGCGTAGTGAGCCGTGACGGGAAGGAGACGCGTGTGGACCTTGTCCGCTACTTCGCGACGGGCGACGTCACCTTTAACCCGGTCCTCCAGGATGGAGATGCCGTCACACTGCCGCTGTTCGACACCACCCGCGACGGGGTCTTCGTCGATGGCGCCATAGACCGGCCAGGAATATATGACTGGCGCCCTGGCGATACAGCGTTCGACCTGCTTGTCGCCACCTCAGGCACCGATGTAGGAACCCGCATCGCGTCGGTCCGCCGGACGCGGCGCCAGCCCGGTGGTGTCGAGGCCGTGGAGGTGCCAATCGGGGAGGCGGGCCGCCTGGACGTCCTGCCGCGAGACGGGCTCTACGCCGTCCCGGCGGCCCCCGAGGCGGCCCAGGCGGCGGCGGTCGGCGACGGGCTCGGCTACCCGGGGACGTATCCCATCGAGGCCGGGCGGACGACGCTGGCGGCACTCGTCGAGATGGCGGGCGGGCTGACCAATGACGCCCTCGTCCGCGCCGCTTACCTGGAGCGACGGGCACCCGCAGAGCCCGACGCAGCTGATACATCGGGCCCCTTCGAGACCAGCCGGCCACCGACGACACGGTCGCTCGACACGACAAGTGTGGGGCTCGGCGACCTCAGTGGGCTCTCACTCGTCGGCCGGCGCTACTACGCTCAGGAGACGCTCCAAACTCCGCGCGTCGTCCTCGACGTCGCCGCCGCGCTCCGGGGGAGCCTCGACGTTTTCCTCGAAGATGGTGACCGTCTCGTCGTCCCTCGGGATCTCGGTGCCATTCGAGTGTTCGGCCAAGTCGCCGCTTCCGGCTACGTCCCGTACAGGGAGGGCCAAACGGCCGCCGACTATGTTGCCTCAGCGGGCGGGGTAGGCCCGGCCGCTACCGAGGTCTACGTCGTCGAAGCCGGCACGGGGCGATTCGTCGAAGGACCAGCAACGCCCGTCCTCCCGGGGGATGCCGTCTTCGTGGCGCGGACGCCGAGCTCGGACGCCCCATCGTTCGAGTCCCTCGTCTTCCAGCAGCGTCAACTCGAGCTTCAGCAACGCCAGCTCGACCAGCAGGACGCCCGGGACCGCCGCCAGAATCGGTACCAGTTCGTCCAGACCATCGTCGCCGTCATCGGCACCGTCGCGACGGCGATCCTGGGCTACCAAGCCCTGACGCAAGACTAATGCCCACGAACCCGACCTCCGACCCGGCCGTGGCGCCGGACGTCGACGCCGAGTTTGACACCGAGCTCGGTGGCGACGGCGTGCCTCCCACTCGGCTGGCCCCGCGGCCCGACCCAGCCGCGCGAGCCCAGGAGCGGCTGTGGTGGGCTGCCGCCGTCGTCTGGCGACGCCGCTGGTGGATCGTCGCGGCCGCCGTGGTGGCCGCCGTGGTGGCCGCCGCCGTCGTCGTCCAGATTCCGAACCGCTACCGGGCCGAAACGCGCGTGCTGCTCCCGGACTCGGGGTCGGGTCTGGCCGCCCTGCTGGGGCGGAGCTCATCGGCCGCGGCGACGCTGCTGGGCGGCGGCAGCGGCGGGTTCTCGCGCTACCTCGCCATCCTCACGGCCCGCACGACCTACGAAACCGTCGTCGAGCGGTTCGCCCTCACCGAGGTCTACAACACTGGCGAAGAGCCGGACCCCGTCGCGGCAGCCGTCCAGGAGTTGAGCGGGCGGACCCAGTTCGATGCCAGCCTCGACTTCGACTACCTCGCCGTCCGGGTGCTCGACGAAGACCCGCAGCGGGCGGCCCAGATGGCGAACACGTTCGTGGAGATCCTCAACCGGGACAACACGCGCCTGAGCCAAGAGAGCGCCTCGACGTACCGGCTCTACCTGGGGCAGCGGCTGGAGCGAGCCCAGACGGACCTTGACTCGGTGCTCGCGGAGACCCAGACGTTCCAGGAGCGGTATGGCGTCGTGCAGCCGGAGACGCAGGGCGCCGCGTTCGTCGAGTCGCTGGCGGCCGCCGCGCGCGGCGTCGCCGAGGCGGAGGTGGCCTACGAGGCGATCCGGTCGGAGCTGGGCGATGAGAACCCTCAGACACGGACTGCGGCCGCGGCGCTGGCGACGGCTCGGCGCCAGCAGGCCCGGCTCATGGACGGGAGTGGCGCCGTCATGCCCGTCCCGATTGGTCAACTCCCGACCGTGGGCCGCCGCTACGCCGAGCTTCAGCAGGGCCTGACGATCCAGGGCGAGATCCTCAAAGAGCTCCAGCCGCTCTACGAGCAGGCGTTGCTCGCCGAGCGTCGGGAGTCCGACGCCGTCCAAGTCATCGACGAGGCCGTCCCGCCCGCGAAGAAGGCCGAGCCGTTCCGGACGCTCATCGTGCTCGGGACGGGCCTCTCGGCCGGGCTTCTCGTCCTCGTCCTCGTTCTGGCCGTCGCCATCGTGCGCCGGGGGGCGCCGGTCGTCGCGGCCCGGCTCCGCGCGGCCGGGGCATGACCGAGGCCGTCGCGGTCGCGGAGGACCCGCTGGTCCGCCAGCTCCGGCGCTACGG
>CAYPVZ010000007.1:0-24511 GCA_964414235.1 uncultured Rhodothermales bacterium
GCGCTGGCGACCGCCGCGCCGGCGCCGATGAAGACCCACTCCATTTCAGTCATGAGCTACGAGGCCAGGTCGCTCGCCGCCCACCCCGCCTCCAGGGTGTCGAAGCGGGGGCGGTAGGGGGACGTCTCGATCAGCCGCTGTCCCGAGACGGCGACGTCTTCGGTGAGCTTGTCCACCAGAACTGGCCCGGGGAGCGATCGCCCGACGGCGCCGGCAAGGGCGGCTGGAAGGCGGAGCAACGCGCGGACCGGCGCCGGCGGCACATACCACACGCCGGGTCTTTTCCCGACGGCTCCCTGCAGGCTCCGTACGATCTCGTCGAAGGTGTGAACGTGGCCGTCGGTGACGTTGTAGATCCCGGGCGCGACGCGCCCCTCGGCCGCCAGCCGAAAGGCCTGGGCCGCGTCGTCCACGTGGACGAGCGTGCGCCGGTTGATGCCGTCTCCCGGCAGCACGCGGACGCCCAGCCGCAGAAGCTTCGCCAGCGATGGGTAGTTGCCCTTCATCCCAGGCCCGTAGACGGCGGCTAGCCTCAGGATCACGCCCCCAGGAAGAGTTGCGACGGCACGCTCGGCCTCCCGCTTGGTCCGCGCGTAGAGCGTCTCTGGGCCGGGTTCATCATCCTCGGTCCACGTGTGGCCGGGCGTGCTGGGCCCGTAGACATTGATCGTGCTGGCGAAGACAAAACGGCCGACGCCCGCCTCGGCCGCCAGTTCGGCCAGCCGCTCGGTCCCCTCGGTGTTGACGCGGTGGTAGAGGCCAGCCAGCTCCGGTGAGGGTTCGTTCAGGTGCAGCTGCGCCGCCAGATGAACGACAGCTTCTGCTCCATCGAGCCCGCGACAGAGGGCGTCAGCGTTCTCCAGGTCGCCGAGGATGGGCTCGGCGCCCGCGGGAAGCGGCGCATCGGGTCGGCGAACGAGGGCACGGACAGGAACGCCCGATTCAACCAGCCCCCGCACGAGCGTGGAGCCAACGACGCCTGTCGCACCGGTCACGAATACGGGTCCCATCATGAGGCTGGAGCGAGACGACGGTACAGGTCCATCGTCTGGCGCACCACGGCGTCCTCCGAGAACTCGGCCTCGGCCTTCGCCCGCGAGGCGGCTCCCATCCGCTCTCGAAGCGCCGGCTCGGCCAGCAGGCGGTCGAGCGCGTCGACGAGGGCCGCCCGGTCGCGGACGGGGATGAGAATCCCATTCTCGCCGTCGTCAACCGTCTCACGGCACCCCGGGGCGTCCGTGGTGACGATGGGGAGGCCACTGCCGGCGGCCTCGATTAACATCTTCGGGATCCCCTCCCGGTAGGCCGACGGCAGCACGGCGATGTCTGCCGACGCCATGAGGCTCGGGATGTCGTCCCGCCGCCCGAGCCACTCCGCGAGCCCCGCCCCCTGCCACGCCACGAGTTGGGCCTCCGGGATCGCCTCCGGATTGTCGACGTCGGGCTCTCCGACCAAGATCACCCGGAAGGCATGACCCCGTGCCCGCAGCTCAGGAACTACGGCGACGAGGTCGTCGATCCCCTTGCTCCAGAGCATCCGGCCTGCATACAGCAGGACGGGGACCTCGGACGGTGGCCCGGGGGCGAAGGCGTCCAGATCGACGCCGCTCCCGCGGATGAGGGCGGTCTGATCGGGCCGCACCAGCCCGTGCTCGACGCAGAACCCCTGGTCCTCTTCGTTCTGGAAGATGGTGACGCTGTGGGGCTGGCGGAGCGCCGATCGGAACAGCACCATCGACGCCGCCTTGTAGACGTGGGACTTCGCGTCGTTGCCCGTGAAGGCGTATCCCAATCCCGAGATGGCGTTGACGACGCCCGGAACGCCGACGATCCGCGCCGCCCACGCGCCATAGAGGACCGGCTTGAGCGACACGTGATGAACGACGTCCGGGCGGAGCTGGCGGTACAGCCGGGCGAGGTCCGCGACGGCCGCTAGCTCCGTGAGCGGGTTTCTCCCGCTGCGCCTCATCCGAATGGGGACCGTCTCGACGCCCATCGCTTCGATCCGCTCCCGATAGGTCCCGAACCGACTGGCTAGCGTCACCCGCCAGCCGGCCTCGAGCGCCGCACGTGCGAGGGACCGCCGGTGGGACCAGAAGTACCAGTCTTCGGTAACCACAAGGAGGAGCGAGGGAGATGGACCAGCCATGCCGATCAGCGCTGGGGGACTCCAGAAAGGGGACGCCCTGGGACTCTGAAAGCCGCCCGCACGTGCCTGGGTGTCGCTTCAGTCCTCCGAAGGCGGTGCGTGAGCACCGCGTTGTGTGCGGCGGCCAACCCGAGGACAAGCCAAAACGTGTCTTCGTGCAACACTTCGTGAGTAATCGATATCGATATGTATGCCGGCATAAGGCTAACCATCGCGCCTGCCCACGTCTGCTGCGCGGGGTCGCCCAGACGGACGGCCATCTTGAGAGATCTCATGACCATCACCAGGAGCGCACCGATGAAGGCCACGAGCCCGATGAGGCCGATCACGCCTCGCTCGACGAGGGTCGCGACAAAGTCGCTGTGGAGCTCAATGCCGCGGCCTGCCAGCATCCCCGTCTCGACCTGCGCGAAGAAACTCCCCGGGCCGATCCCCATCGGGTGCTCTCGAAACGTAGCCATCCCGATCGTCCAGATCTGGAGTCGGACGTCGCTACTCCGGTCGATCCGGTTCTCCTCTACGCCCCCCTGGCTGGCGGCCTCTCCTACGACCTCTAAGGCGTCCTTTATCCCATAGGTCCCCGTCAGCCAGATCGCACCTACCAAGCCGAAGGTCACCAGCAGGACAAATCCTGCCCCGATCCTCCCTCCGCCTCTCAGGTAGTTCCGAATCACGAAGAAGACCCCAAAGCCGATCGCTACCGCCAAGACTCCGGCATTCGACCCCGTCAGAACGACAGCTGTGAAAAAAATAGGCCATGCCAGAATCCGGAGCCACCGCGGAACATCCGGATGAAACAACATAAACATACTCACCAGCCAATATGAAGATGCACGATTGGGATTGGTGAACGTAAATTCAATCCTACCATGCTGATTCCCCAGACCAAATGCCATAGATACGATGAACACCAATATTCCCACAATAGGCCAAGCTAGCACTAATTTTTTCTCAAATTCTGGGTGCACAAAAACTAGAGATAAAACCATGGAAAACCATATATATAAGTAAATATCTTGAGTAATAGTATATATATTTCTAAATATAACTTCTGAAGCAAACATGCCAAGAACAGTTCCAAACATGTAAATCGATAGGGGCACAATGAACACAAACCTAAACCTCCACCCCCTGACTCGCGGAGTCAGCAGAATCAACCCCACCACCAAGATGTTGAGTATATTAAACATCGATACCCCACGGACCAGCGGCTGCAGCGTATGCAGCGGGAGGAGAGCAGCCACAAACAGGGCATACCAGTCCAACGCCGTATGGGGAGCGAGTTGGCTCCCGAACGACGGGCGGTACCGTAGCGAGGGAGCAGGCATCCGTTCCATAGGTCTGGGGGGGGGGCGAGTTAGGCCGACTGCTGGCCTACCTGCTCGATGAGATCGGCAATAAAACTCGTGGAGTCCCCGAAGTTGGACACCTGAGACTGAGCAAACCCCTCGCGGCGGCGCTGCTGGTCTGGCGTCTCTTGGACGAGCGCCGCGAGTTGGGCGGCCAGACCGTAGTCAAGGCCGAGTTGGGGGACAACCGCCGAAGGATACTGGTCGCTGTAGCCAACCGTGGGGATTGGCAACAGCCCGACCGGCCGCCCCAGCAAGATCGCCTCGAGCCCGACGGTGGAGGCCAAGACCAGCACGGCCCTCGCCCGATCAATCAGGGGGTGGATGGGCGTGCGCTGGCACAACGTGATCCGGTCCCCCCATGAGGTGTGGGCGACAATCTGCTCGAACGGATCAAATTGCTCCCCGGGATGGAGCTTGACGACCAGTCGGTCCTGTGCGGCTCGAAAGTAGGGCTCGGCATGGGTGAGGAAGTTGGCGAAGCCCGCGTACTTCTCCTCAGGCGTACAGAAACCCTGAAGGTCGATGGTGTTGGACGCGTAGAGAACGAACGGTCCGTCAACGCCCAATTCGTCGACAGCCTGTTCCACTTCACAGCCCCAATCTCGCGAGGCCAGCCGGTCAATCCATGGACTCCCCACCGGGTGAATTCGAGCGGGATCGACGCCGGTACGGGCGAAGTGAAGCGCAGGAGCAGGCCCCCAGGCTGCGACAGCCGCCGCACCGCCCTGTCCGTATCGCTGCCCCTCCTTTTCGCTCGGCAGTTCGAACCGGATCCCCTCCTGCAGCAGGATGAATGGGGTTCCTTCATGCCGGAGACGTTTCGCGATCCGGTCGTAGGGAAAGACGGCATCGTTAGGAATCACCGCAACATCGGGCTGCCCCGAGGGTCTCCGCAGAAACCCGACCCATGCAACCTGGCGGATAAGCCTACGGAGCAACGAGTCTTGGCCAATCTCGTCACGAGCAGCACCCGCAGTTCCCCGCTTTGGAATCATCACGCGGGAGAGCTGGACGACTTCGGCCCCCGCCTCGGTCAGCGCCTGAACTGGCGTTTCCTCACCGCGAAGCTCGCACAGCGAGAGCACCCGGATGCGTTCCACGCCCCGAGTCACCAACTCCCGCACGAGGGGGAGAATCGCCCCGGCATGGTGCCGGGTGTTTCCAATCACGAAATCGACGTGGCGCATCTGGGGGTGGGGGGCGGGGCGGCCTGAGCGCCCTCAAGCCAGGGCGTCTTCGTAGCGGCGGATGGCCTCCTGAACCCCGAAACGGGCCACTGAGCCCGGGGCCCGAGCCGAAAAGCGGGTCCGGAGGTCATCGTCGTCGAGCAGGCGAACGATTGCATTGCCCAAGGCCGAGACGTCTCCGACGGGCACGAGGAACCCGTTCTCTCCCGGCTTCACGATCTCATTCGGCCCGGAGGGGCAATCGGTCGAGACGGCGGGCGCCCCACACGCAAGCGCCTGGATGAGTGCGCCGGGAAGCCCTTCGAACAGCGAGGACAAGACATAGACGTCGCAGGCACGCATGTAGCTGAACGGGTTCAGCTTGAAACCAGCGAAGTCGACATCGTCCCCGATGCCGAGTTCGGTGGCGAGCGTCTCCAAGTCAGGGCGGTGTGCGCCACCGCTGAGCACGACGAGACGAGCGGGCCGCGTTCGACGCACCTCGGCGAACGCTCGAAGCAGCGTAGGGTAATCCTTCTGCGGAACGAGCCGCCCCACGGCGAGCACTACGGGCACCTCGCCGCCGAACCAGGGGTGATCGATGGGCTCGGCCGCTAGCTGCTCCAGAGACTCGTCGACGATCGGGTTGTAGACCGCGATCACGTTCTCCTCTGGAAGCCCGAGGTAGGCCGTCAGGTCATCGGCCACCCCGTCCGAAACGGCCAGAATTCGGTCGGCCTGGTGGTAGAGCCACCGGCTGACCGTCCGAATGGGGAGCCACTTGGGCCGCCTGGCCTCCCGGAAGACTGAGAACGTGTTCCGCTCGGAGAGGATGAGGCGCCGAGCCGGATCCGGAGCCAGCCGGTTGGCAAGGGCGCCGATCAGGTTGGGTCCACTGGAGACTGTGAACAGAACGTCGGGGCGCTCCCGGCGGAGGTAGCGCGCCAGTGCGCCGACGGCCTTGCGAAGCCGGGCCGCTCCGAGATCGACCACTGGAACGTCGTCAGGCACGTGCTCCACCCAGACCCCGACCTTCCGAGCCAGCACCAGCGTGGGATCGAACCGCTCTCGGTCGATCCGTTTGAGGAGCGTTACGACGACACGCTCAGCCCCCCCCTCATCGAGAGAGGAGCAGAAGATGGTGAGCGCGATCCGGCGGGGGGCGTCCGGAGTCTGGGCAGGAGCGGGGTCAGGCATACCGAAGGGCGAGCGTCAGTCAGAGAGTGCCACGCCTTCGGTGGCCGCGAGGTCACGAGCCGTCCAGTTCGTAAGGTCCCGCCCGATCAGCTCCGACAGCTGGCGGATGTCGTCGGCAAACTCGAGGGCAAGCCGGCGCCGGGTCGCGGGGGCCAGTTTCGGCCGAGGCTCGACTTTCGTGTTGAGCGAGGCGAGCGTGTGTCCGAGCCACCGTCGGACCGTGTGAGGAAGTAACACCCGAGCGACATGCCGGGCCGACGCGGAGAACTTGAGGAGGTCGCGGAGCCAGCGGGATCGGACGGTCGTGTTCGGATTATGGACTTGGCTGTCGGGCCGAAACGAGGGATCGATTCCGAGCACCTCGCATACCCGGGTGAACTCGCGGTCTGGGTCCTTGGCCAAGTCGTCCAGGACGACGATGCACACCTGATGGCGGTCGAAGACATCGAGGTAGCGCCGGACCTGTTCGGTGTAGCGTCCGACCTCGGTGTAGAACAGTCCTTCGACCGGATCGGCGTTGGGTGGGATCCGTTGCCCCTGCCGGCGCTCTGGCTCGGCCGCCAACGCCGCCTCGAAGTCCTCAATGTCCTCTCGCCCGTTGAACACGCGCTGGCTATGGTACGAGTAGACCATGTCCGTCGGGTTCCGGAGCATGATGATGATTCGCGCCTCCGGGTCGAACGCGTGGATCCTCCGGGCGGCCTCCTCGGAAAGCAGGTAGAACACCGACGCCTCGCCCCGTCGAGGGACGCCGACGCCTTCCTCGAACAGCTCGAGATAGGCATCCAAGTCCTTGACGTAGCGCTCGGATGTGAGATCCGGAGCGAAGTAATGTGGCTCCTTCCGAGTTGGGATGTAAGCCTCAGGGTGCTCCCCGAGGTAGCGAAACATGGTCGTCGTCCCAGCTTTCGGAGCCCCCACGATGAAGAAGTTGGGGCGGGCGGCAGCGGCGTTCTCACTCATGACCATGTCCATCGGCGAGATGTCTAGGCGCCTCTCCAGAAGGGCGGGCGGCGCGCGGATGCGCATCCGGCACGATACCGTCGAGCACGAGGTGCGCCCGTGCGTCCCACGTGTATTGAGCTTCGAAATCGCGGCGAGCCGCATGGGCCAGACGCTCGCGGAGCGCCTCGTCTTCTGTGAGCCGACGGACAGCCGCCGCCCAGGCGTCGAGATCTGACGGCGGCACGAGCAGCGCGTTGACTTCGTGGTCAAGGACCTCAAGAAGAACTGGCAATTTTGACGCGACGATGGCGCGGCCGCTCGCCATGTACTCGAACAGCTTGAGTGGCGACATCCAGTCTGCAATGTTGGCCTGGCTCGTCGCCCCGAGAACCGTCTCCTGCGCCGGGAGCAGAAGCACATCGAACGCTTGGCGATACCGCTCGAGGTCACCCGACGGGACGAATCCGTGGATCACCACGTTCGCCGGTAGGTTCGCCGTCCTCATCGCATCGACCTCCGCGGAGCCCCCGCCCACGACATGAACCGTCGCATCCGGGACACGCCGTGCGAGTTCGAGCGCGATCTCAGCGCCCTTGCCTGGGTTCAAGCTGCCCACGTATCCAACGTGAAAGCCGGTCGCCGTGTCGATTGGAGATGGGCCTGTGACGACCGGCGCTGAGTCCGCACCACTATGGGCCACGCGAATGCGAGAAGCGTCGGCTGGCGCCAGCCCCTCACGCTCGAGGTGCTGGCGAAGATTCTCTGTGATGGGCACGAACCGGAGGAGAGCGGGGTGTTTCACCAGCCAGCGCCATAGCGCTCGGTTCACGCCCCCCTCTGGAGGCTGATGTGCCTCGAACACCACGCCGAATCCGAGCAAGGCTCCCAGGACCGCCCCCGGCAAGTAGCGGCAGTACAAGAGTCGGCGCTTCGAAGGGTAAGAATGGAGACGTCGCCACACCGACGCGAGATAGACCCCCCCCCCCCACGCCATGCGGGGCGAGGCAACCGGACCACCTCAAATGTCGGCGCCACACCGTAGAACGCGTAGATGTCGTCGACGCCCTCTTCCAGTCGCACTGAGGTGTCCTTCGACACCAACTCCACACGGTGTCCCATGCGAGCCATCGCCTCGCACATCTTCATCACCTGGACACTGCTTGCCCGGCGTGAGGGGATGTAGGAAAGGGAGAGGAGAGTAAGGTCCATGGGAGCTACCAGGGGGATCAGCCCCCTGAAGCGACTCTCAGTCCGAAGCGGGGCGGGGGCAGGAAATGGCCGCGCGGGCTCGCTAGCGACCCCCTATATATCTGGAGAACATCGGATCTAGCTTGCTATTTATGCTATCATTAATGTATCTAATCTGATCCTCGGTCACAGACTCGATATACCCCCCAACCTTTCCCTTCCTTGTCTTATAGGAGTCCGCGTCGTCAACCTTGCCCGGCGAAAGCTTATCCGATTCTAAAGCATTCTTTTTTTCCATGGCTCTCATGTTGTTAAATTCTGCAAATTTTATAGCCTCTTCTATATTTGCATCATTTATTTGGCCTAGCCCCACAAAGCATAGCACTTTTTTAAGAGAATCGAATGTATTTGATCTAAGATCCTCATATGACACTACCATAAAATCCTCAGGCTTCACCCTTTCTTTAGCCCACACGTTGTAAAACAATACTATTGAATTAACACCACCAATATCACCCCTTATGTAGCTATCAATGTCTCCTTCATATATGCCCTGTCTTTTTGTCGCCTGAAAATAGCTAGAAACCACAACATCCCTCGGATCTCTAACAAGTAGCACCACCTTCTTTCCAGAGAATTTTTCCTTTGATGTCTCTATTTGGCTTATCGGTTTCCTGTGAGGAAGATCGTCGTGCGTAAATCTGATTACAGGTATATCTCTGTTTATCTCAGACATACCATGAAGTCTCAATAGGTCGTCCGTATCCAACTCAAACTCTGCCTGAATCGCCTTCCCCATCATCAGCCGGAGCCATGTCCGCCCGCACTTGGGATACGAGACGACATAGACATCCGTCAGGCGATCATCTCGCTTTTTCGCAAGCTTCAGCACATGAGACCACAACCACGGCCATCGCCGCGCAAGCCCCATCATTTTTCGCTTAACCGCCACACCCATTGACATGCTGTTTTTACACAGGTCTCCCTGCGCTCTAGTGACTAGCGACCTCGTAGTAGGACCTATACCATGCCGCGAATTGGCGAAGCCCATCGCGCAGGGATGTGTCTGGCCGAAAATCCATATCTTGCTTCAACTCGGACGTATCGGCGAAGGTGAGGGGGACGTCGCCTGGCTGCATGGGAAGGAGATTCTTGATTGCGGGCACCCCGAGCTCACCTTCGAGGGCGGTGATGAAGTCCATGAGGTCAACGGGCTGGCCGTTCCCGATGTTGTAGACCCGGTACGGCGCGACGCCACTCGAAGCCGGATCGGGGGCATCATTCCGCCAGCCCGGATCGGGAACGGCGGGGCGGTCCAGAACCCGGACAACGCCCTCGACGATGTCGTCGATGTAGGTGAAGTCCCGCTTCATGTCGCCGTGGTTGTAGACATCGATGGGATCCCCGTCCAGGATGGCCCGGGCGAACTTGAACACAGCCATGTCGGGACGGCCCCACGGCCCGTACACGGTGAAGAAGCGGAGGCCCGTCGTTGGGATGCCGTACAGCTTGCTGTACGCGTGCGCCACCAGCTCGTTGGAGGCCTTCGTCGCGGCGTAGAGCGAGACCGGGTGATCCACGCCGTGATGGACGGAGAACGGAATCTGGCCATTGGCCCCGTACACCGACGACGACGAGGCGTAGACGAGGTGCTCTGCCTTCACCCACCGGCACCCTTCGACGATTGCGAGAAAGCCAACTTGGTTGCTCCGGACGTACGCCTCCGGGTTCTCGATCGAATACCGGACGCCGGCCTGGGCGGCGAGATGAACCACCCGACCGAACTGCTGGTCTTCGAACAGCCCCCGGACCCCCTCCAAGTCCGCTACGTCCATCTCGACAAATGAGAACCCGGCATACGGCGCCAGCTGCGCGAGCCGGTCCCGCTTGAGCTTTGGGTCGTAGTAGTCGTTGAGGTTGTCGAGCCCGACCACCTCATGGCCATCCCGAAGCAGTCGGTCGGCGACATGGTAGCCGATGAATCCGGCAGCCCCAGTCACGAGGATGGGTCGAGAAGCGCGAGACATCGGGAGAGAGAGAATGGGAAGAGGCCTATACCGAGCGCCTATGCCGCGGAGGCGAGGAAAGCGGCGTTGACGCAGTTGCGGAGCGGTTCGCCGCGGAGCGCGCGCCCCGCTTCTTGCGCCCCCTTCTCTCGCATCTCGTGGACAGCGGCGTCGCAGAGAAACGCGAGGTGAGGCGTAATGAGAAGCCGGTCGGCGATCCAGTCGTCACGGTCGAGCCAGGCCCGGATGAGGGGATGCTCGGGGTCTGGCGGCTCCTGCGGGAGCACGTCGAGGCCAGCGCCGGCAACGCGGCCGCTCCGGAGCGCTGCAGTGAGCGCGTCGAGGTCGACGACGGGCCCACGGGCAACGTTGACGAGGAGCGCGCCCGGCTGGATCGCCTCGAAGAACGCCGCATCTGCGAGGCCGCGCGTCTCGGGCGTCAGCGGCGTGTGGAACGTGACCGCGTCGGACTCGGCCGCGAGTTGGCGGAGGTCGCGGAGGCGCGTCACGCCGAGCGCCTTGTCCAGGCCCTCTGGGACGTACGGGTCGTAGAACACGACGCGCATTCCGAATGCCTTGGCCCGGAGCGCCACGGTCGTCCCGATCCGGCCCAGTCCGATGATGCCGAGCGTAGCGCCCGCCAGCCGGCGGAGCGTGGGGAGATGGATCCACTCCCAACCGTCAGAGGCCAGCCGCGCGCGGGCGTCGAAGGCCGCGACGCCCCGCGCCAGCGACAGGAGCAGCGCCATCGCGTGGTCGGCCACGTCGGTCGTGCCGTAGTCCGGCACGTTGCACACGGCGATGCCGCGGTGGCCGGCGGCCTCCAGGTCCACGTTGTCGAACCCGGCACCGATGCGGACGATGACCTTGCACCGCTCCATCCGGCCGAGCACCTCGGCGTTGTAGTCGAGATCGTGCCAGGCGAGGACGGCGTCGGCGCGGGCCCAGTCGGCCGTGTCGATGTCGTCGGCGTGGTGGACGTTGGGCGTGAGGACCTCAGTGTCCTCGCCGAACACGCCGCGTTCGATGTCCGCGTCCTCGACGCGGTCCGGGATCAGGACGACGGTCGGCATCTAGACGGCCTCGTCGCTGGAGGCCGCCGTGGCCGTCTCATAGGGCGTCTCGCTCTCGGTGAAGCCGTGGTCGCGGAGCCAGTACTCGACCTGCGGCATCTGCCACGCGTAGTCGACGTCGAGACCGCCCCACTGCTTGAGCGGGAGCACGTTGCGCCCGATCCAGCGGAACGGCGGGATGCCGTAGCTGTAGTCGAAGCAGCGCGGCCGAACGACGAAGGCCGAGCAGTCCGGGAAGAACACGTCGCCCTGCGTGTCGCGGTCGCAGTCGGCGTCGTCGAACGTCGTGTAGTCGACGTAGGGCGCCAGCCGACCGTCGACGACCTTGTGGGCCCGGAGCGGGCTCCACATGTTGTAGCGGCTCACCGTGACGGCCGAGTCCAGCTCGGGGTCGGCCCGGAGCGCCTCGATGCCCTCGTCGATGAGGCCCGGCGTGATGGTGGCGCCGTTGCAGAACAGGAGCACGACGGCCTCGAGCTCTTCCTCCGGCTCCACCAGGTCGCGGATGGTCTCGAAGCCGTGCTTGAAGGCGTCCTCCGAGAGGGCTGCGTTCGTGGCCAGGCTGTCCGGCCGCTCGATGATCTCGGCGCCGTACTGGCGGCCGATCTCCGCAATCGCGTCCGAGTCCGTCGAGAGAAACGTCCGGTCGACGAGGCGGGCGTTCGTCGCGGCGATGATGGGGTAGGCCGAAAGCGGGCGGCCGACGATCTCGGTGACGTTCTTGCGCGGGAAGCCGGAGCTGCCGGCGCGGCCGATGGCGAGCGCTGCGATCATGAGAGGAGGAAGGCTGGGGCAGAGGGAGGGTACAGGGCAGACCGTTTCGGCCCCGTGACGAGGATGTGAAAGGTCGAAACACGCCGCGACCGAGGCTCCCTCGAGCCGCAGCGTCTGGCTAAACGACGGGATTGACGAGCTCGCCGAGCCCCTCGATCCAGCAGCGGACGGTGTCGCCGGGCTGGACGAGCGACTGGCGGGCACCGGCGGGCGTGCCCGTCAGGACGAGATCGCCAGGCTCCAGAGTGATGTAGCGCGAAACGAGCGCGAGCGTCGCCGCGTCGCCGCAGATCCGGCGGCCCGTCGTGCTCCGCTGGGTTTGCTTTCCCGAGACCTCAGTGCCCAGCGCCACATCGGCCCCGTCGAAGCCCGCGACGAGGTAGGGACCGGTCGGGCAGAACGTGTCCAGCGCCTTCGAGCGCGCGAGGTGCCAGTCGCGGCCGTGGACGTTCTCCGTCGTCGCGTCGTTGCCAATGGTATAGCCCGCGATGTAACCCGCCGCGTCCTCGACCGCCACATTCCGCGCCGTCTTGCCGACGACGAACGCCAGTTCGACCTCCACCCACACGTCGCCCCGCTCGGCCGGCAGCCGAATCGGCGCGCCCGGCCCGATGACCGAGCCCGGCGACTTCAGGAACATCAGCGGCTCGTCGAAGCCGCCGGCGCCCTCGTCGGCCAGCCCGTCGGCCCGAGCGCTGGGATCGACGACAAGATCGGTGTAGTTGTAGGCCAGCGCGACCACGCGGAGCGGCTCGCATGGCGCCAGCAGCTCCAGCTCCATGCTCGTGCCGACGACCTCGCCCTCCTCGGGCGACGCCCACGGCGCCGCGCGGAGCTGGCGGACCTCGTCGGTCTCAGGGTCGTGGCGGCCCCAGGCCGGGCCGGCGTCGGTAGCGAAACGGACGTACTGCGTCACAGGGAAGGCGAAGGGCTCTGGTGGGGAAGCGACAGGACTCAGGGCGTGGACGTCTTGGCAGCCGTTTGCGTGTCGGCCTCTGGATCGTCGCGGGGGCTCCCCACGTGAAATGCCGCGACGAGCGCGCTGTCGAGGACGGGAGCTAGATGGGCAGAAAATGGGTCGGACATGTGATCGTCGTCGCGGAACGCCACACGGCCGTCCATCCGGGCGAGACACTGCGTCCCCGGGCACACCGCGTTCACCACGTCAACGATGTGCATATTCGGGTGCTTCGCCGCAGCCGCCTGCTGAATCGCGAGAAACTCCCTGGCATCCGGGCGGTCCCGTGGGAACGAGCACTCGTGGGACACTCCGATCAGCCGGCTCAGCCCCCACTCTTTACGAGCTTGGCACGCCATCACGTTGAAGTCGGAGCGGGGAGTGTCACGCAACACGCCTACTTGCCCGACCAGCGCGCTCAGCACTGTGTAGGCTCGCTCCGTTCCCTCAACCCACTCGGCTGGCGACAGGTCTCGCACGTTGGTGGAGCTGACCAGGAGCAGGTCGGGCCTCATCTGCTCGATGGCCTCGACGGCCTCTTGCTGCCAGGCAGTGCACTCCCGGAAATCACGCCCGACTCGCTCATAGACCATCGGCGTAAACGCGATCGGGCAGGCCGCCTTGACCATCGTCGTCAGCTTCCATCCTCGCTCCTCGACGATCGCACGGGCCGCCGGTATCCAGTGCCCTCCGTGACTATCGCCCAGCAAGACCACCGTGGTGTCAGCCTCTGGCTCTCCGAACTCACAGGTCTTGAGGTGCGGATTCGACCACGAGGCGAGACACGCGAGCGCCTCCCGGTCCCTCTCGGCTTCCGTGAACTCCGTCTGCCCAGGAGACGCAGCTGCGATCATGGATGCCTTTCGGAGACCGATTGAAAACCCGACCCCGACCACGGCTACGATCCCGGCGACTGCGATCACGCGGAGCGGCCGCGCCCCGAGCACGTTGTTGCGACGGAGCGGAGACTCGACCAACCGGTACGAGAGCTCCGCGATGCCTAGCGAAACGAGGAGGAGGAGGAGCCGAACCGAGAGCCCGAGGTCTCCCCACAGTGCCGTACCCAGCACCAGTGCAGGCCAGTGCCAGAGGTACCACGAGTACGAGAGCCGGCCAAACTCTTGAAGAGGACGCACGCCGAGAGCACGGCCGAGAGCGCCAGATGAACGGGCCGCCCCCGCCCTCAAGGCCAGGACTGTCCCGACCGTCGGCAGGAGCGCCGCGACGCCCGGGAACGGGGTTGCGGGGCTATAGAGAGACCCCGCCGCGAACACGCCCACCAGACCGAGCCAGCCAGCCGCCTCGACGAATCGAGACCGGGGCTCAGCCGCCCCTCGCTGGGGCACCATCGCGCCGAGCGCACCGAGCGCGAATTCCCATCCCCGAAATGGCGATCCGAAGAACGCCCACGGCTGGTTGTAGTGGAGGACGACTTCACACAGCGCGAACGACACCACGACCATCACCACCGCCGACCATACGATCCGGCGATCGATCGACCCCACCCGCTTGAACAGCGTTACCGAGGCGACGATGAACAGCGGCCAGACGAAGTAGAACTGCTCCTCGACCGAGAGCGACCACGTGTGGAGCAGCGGGTTGTTCTCGGCCCCAAACCCGAGGTAGTCTGTCGAGCCGTGGGCGAAGTACAGGTTGCTGACGTAGGCGAAGACGTACCCCCCCGTCTTGAACAGCTGGTCCTGTTCGTACGGCGCATAGATGGCGAACGACAGGCCCAGCACGACAATCGTCATCAGCGCGACGGCCGGGAGCAGCCGCTTGATGCGCCGCATGTAGAACCGGCCGTACCGAATCGAACCCCGCTCGCGCACTTCCTTCGCCAGAATCTGCGTGATGAGGTAACCCGAGAGCACGAAGAAGACGTCGACGCCAACGTAGCCTCCACTGAAACCGGGGACACCCGCGTGGTAAAGCACGACGAGCAGTACAGCGATGCCCCGAAGTCCCTCGATGTCGCGCCGGAACGGGATCGACCGGGCGTGACGGAGAGCCTCCCCTGCGCCCTCGGGCGCAGTCGTCGAGGTCAAGTGGGTCACGGCGTGGGGAGGTCAGCGAGGGTCGAGAGATGCGGGTAGTCTGGCACCTCGGCGCCCGCATGGTAGCCCCACGAGGCCCAGTAGCAACCGGCACCCATCGGCGCCATCTCGTCGAGATGGACCGGGTGGTCGTCGACAAATGCGACGGCCGCGGGCGTAGCGCCCTCGATGCGGCAGATCTCGGCGACCGAGGCCGGCTTGGACTCGCTCACATCGCGCCCCCAGATCCGTCCCGGATCGATCCCCAAGTCCCACGCCTGCGAAAGGTGCCGAACCGACGCGGCGTCCTTCATGGTGACCACGTAGACCTGGCGCTCGTCGCGGACGCGGTCCCAGCCGCTGGCAAACTCGGGGTACAGCCGGTGAAGCGCCAACCACTCCTCGGGCCGCTCGTGCCGAAGCGCATGCCGCTCAGTGTCGAAGGCGGCCTGGAAGGTGGCCATCTCGTCCTCGAACTCGTGGGCTCGCGCGTCGAAGGCGGCCTGGGTCGTGAACGTCCAGCCCGTCTCGATGCCGTGCGTGAGGAGCCAGTAGCGGCGCGCCGGCCGGACGAGGAACCGCCAACGACGGAACGCTTCGCGGAACGCTTCGGGGATCTCGTCGAGCGTCGAGCGCTGTGTGTCGCCGTGCGTCCGCCGGTAGGCGTTGTAAGACGTCACGAGACACTCGTCGACGCTGTCACAGACGACGCCGTCGAAGTCAAGTGCGAGGAGGCCGGTCACGCTGCGGTGGCCTCGGCCGCCGCCAGCGTAGGCCGCGCCACGCGCTCGGCCATGTCGACCACGCGCTGGCTGTAGCCCCACTCGTTGTCGTACCAGACCACCATCTTGACCATCCGGTCCTTGTTGGCCTTCGTCCAGCGGGCGTCGAAGAACAGCGAGTACTCGCTGGCGGCGTGGTCGATCGAGACGAGCATGTCGTCGCCGTAGCCGAAGATGCGCGGGCGCTCGGCGGCGGCCTCTGCGAACAGCGCGTTCACGTCTTCGGCCGTGACGTCCTGGCCCACACGGATCACGAGATCCGAGGCCGAGACGATCATGGTCGGAACGCGGAATGAGACGGCCTCAACACGGCTGGCGATCTCCGGCATCACCTTGTCGAGCGCGCCGCAGAGCGTGGTCCCCTTGGGGATCAGGCTCATCGTGCTGGCGCGTCCGAGCGAGAAGTCGGTCCAGTGGTGGCCCGGGCTCGAGACGGAACGGACCGAGCCGTCGACGAGGTTCTGGTACGAGAGCCAGGGGTGGAGCGTCGTGATGTAGCCGCTCTCGACGCCGAACGCGTCGTCCAGCCGCTTGAGCACCGGGCCCGAGGCGTTCGAGTCGCAGATGCTCGTGCTCACCACGTGGTGCGCCTCGTCGTCGTACGTCTCGTCGTTGGCCCCGTAGATGATCACGTGGTCGACGCCCTGCTTCGGCGAGTGCGTCACGACGACCTTGCGCACACGGCCGGCCTCGACGAGGTCGCGGCTGGCGAGCACATTCTCGGCCACGCCGCTCGCGTCGATCACCACGTCGACGCCGTGGTCCTCCCACGGCACGTCGGCGATACTGGGCTCGGCGTAGAACCGGACCGGCTCGCCGTCGACGAGCACTTCGCACGTGCCCTCGCCCGGCCGGACGTCGCCCGCGAACCGCCCGTACGTCGAGTCGTAACGGAGCAGGTGGACGTGGTTCTCCAGAAACGGGTCGATGTCGTTGACGGCGACGATCTGGAAGCGCTTCGAGAGCGCGTTGATCCGGAAGACGGCCCGGCCGATCCGGCCGAATCCGTTGAGGCCGATGCGGATCGGCGGCGTGAGGTCTGGAGACTCCATGCTCATGGGGAAAGATTCGGGAGGCGTAGAGCGGTCATAGGCTGCCTGCAAGGCGAGTCAACCCGAAGCTACGGACAGGGCCGATTTGCCTGCTCTGTGCTGTGTGAGACATCGCCGAAGGCCCGCCCTCCGCTGACGACGATCCCAGCCGCCTCACGAGGCGGTGCGATCCAGACCGCCCGCCTTGCACCGCAGTGGTGCCGCCAGCAGTCCGTTCGTCGGCTCGGATCTCTGCCGCCGTACAGAAGGCGCCCCTTGGACGAGGCATGGAGGTGATGGGCACAGGATGCTCAGGAGTGCTTCAGCTTCCGCTCCGCCCACGCCTGAAGACGCACACCTCTCCCTCTCATCCTCCCCGCTACGCGCGTGACCAACCAGAGGCCGTCGTGGCCCAGCGCATACTGGGGAGCGATCAACACGAGTCCGCCGACCACGAGAAGGACAAGACCGCCGGAACCCAGCAACACTCCCAGCGCCCCGATCTCCAACGCACGGCCGGCCTCCGCTGCGAACCACCCGACTACCCCGACGATCGCACCGAGGACCATGGCAGCCCCCATGCGCCGGAGCACATCCCAGGACCTCAGCCCCGTCAGGTGATTACAAAGCCGAATCAACAGCACATAGTTGACCATGAGCGCCCCCAGCGTACTGGCAGCGACACCGGACACACCAAACCGAACGGTGTAAACGGCCCCCCCAGCGACCAAGGCGGCGTAGATGAACTGAATGGAAGCGTGCTTGTAGGCCGCGCCACATCCGCGGGCCACTGTCCCCGCCACCTTATAGCCCAGCCGGAAGAAGATGCCTATGGAGAGCAACTGGAATGGAGCGACGGCGCTCGTCCACTGGTCACCCAGAGCGAGCAGGACGACTTCGGGTGCGAGCGCCACGCTGAACAACGTAAACGGGATCGCGAGCGTGGCAACCAACGCACTGCACCGGAGATAGGCTCGTCCCAGTTGCTCGGGGTCGTTCTGGAGACGAGCGAAGACGGGGAAGAAGACCCGGTTGAACACCGTGCCCAGCAGCCCGTTGGACGCATTCATGAGCCCATAGGCTCGGTCATACACTCCCAGAGGCCCCGCTCCGAGCCATCGCCCCACCACGATGTTGTCGCCCCGCGTGGCGACGTAATTGAAGATGGTCGAGGCCGTAAAGCCCCCGCCCAAGCTGAGCAGCTCTCGCAGAGGCTGCACCGCCAGCCGGGGACGGATGGAATGGGCCTGGATCCGAAACATGATGACCGCCTGCATGACAGCCTGAGCCAGCAAGCCAGCCACGAGAGCCCACACCCCGAACCCGAAGGCGGCGGCCCCGATTCCAACGCCTCCATAGCCGATGGCGTACGTCACCACGTCCACGCCCGCCAAGCTTTTGAAGTTCAGATCGCGCTGGATCAAGCTCTCCGAGACCGTCGATACCGCTTTGATCGGGAAGATCGCTGCCAGCACGTGGAGGACGGGTACCAAGTCGGGGATGTTGAGGAAGGACGCCGCCAGGGGGGCCGCCAGCCACGTGAGCCCACCCACGGCGCACCCCAGCAACACGGAGAACGTAAATCCGGAGCGGACGTGGTCGTTCGTGAGCGTGGGGACCTGAACGAGACTCGGCCCCACGCCCAGCTGGCTGAAGATGTCCGCGAAGCCAACGACGATCAGCGCCGCGCCGATCACACCGAAGTCGGCCGGGGTGAGCAGACGAGCCAGCACCGCGATCACGGCGATCCGCGACACAGACTGAGCCGCAGAGCTCGTAAAGAGCCAGGCGAAGCCCCCGAGTGCGTGACCGGAGAGCCCCCGCCCGGTCTTCTTAGGATCTGCCGCGGGTGGAGTCACAGGAAGAGAGGGATCGGTATGCTCACGTCCTATTCTCTACCGGGATGGAGAAACAACGGCCTCGTGAGAGCTGCCAGAGCGCGCGCCTGAGAGGAGCCCAGATTCGTATGCCGAGACTCCGGGAGAGGAAAGGGCGTGTCGAGTGTCGACGACCGTGTGGATCTCCCGCGCCAGCCGATCCCAGTCATAGGCGGAGTGGTCGGTCACGATCACGACACAGTCCGTGCTCGCCACTGCTGCGCGGAGATCCTGCACCGAACGCCTCACAAGCCCATTCTCTTCGACCCTCGGCACATGCGGGTCGTGGTAGTCGACGTGCGCCCCCTTCTCTTCCAGAAGGCGAATCACATCCAGGGCCGGGCTCTCGCGAGCATCAGCCACATCCTTCTTATAGGCCACCCCCAGCACGAGCACATCGCTCCCTCGAACCGCCTTTCCCACCTCATTGAGCGCGTCCTGAACTTTTTGGACCCAGTACCGCGGCATGTCGGTGTTGACCTCGCTGGCGAGCTCGATGAACCGCGCGTTGTAGTTGAGCGACTTCATCTTCCACGCTAGGTACAGCGGGTCGATCGGGATGCAATGCCCCCCGAGCCCCGGACCCGGGGTGAACTTCATGAACCCGAATGGCTTGGTCGCCGCGGCGTCGAGGACCTCCCAGGCGTCAATCCCAAGCTTGTCGCACATGAGGAGGACCTCGTTGACCAGGCCAATGTTGACCGACCGGAACGTGTTCTCGAGCAGCTTGACCATCTCGGCCGCCTCGGGCTGCGAGACCGGCACCACCGTGTCGATGGCGAGACCATACACGGCTGTCGCGGCCCGGGTGCAGGCCGGCGTCACACCGCCCATCACCTTCGGCGTGTTCTTGGTGGTCCAGTCCCTCCGCCCCGGGTCGACACGTTCGGGGCTAAAGGCGAGGAAGACGTCCGTGCCCACCGTCAGCCCGCTCCGCTCGAGTGCCGGCTGGATGACCTCCCGCGTCGTACCCGGGTATGTCGTGCTCTCCAAAACGACGACCTGGCCGACCCGAAGGTGTTGCGCGACTTGGTCCGTCGCCGACACGATGTACGACATGTCGGGATCGCGCGTCTTGCCGAGTGGGGTCGGCACGCAGATCGAGATCGCGTCGACGTCGGCGAGCGCGCCGAAGTTGGCCGTTCCCCGGAGCTTGCCGCTCTCCACGAGCGGAGCCAACCGTTCGTCCGGGATGTCCTCGATGTAGCTCTGCCCCCGGTTCAACCCGGCCATGCGGTCGGTACTGACGTCGACACCGACAACCTCGATGCCCGCCTCGGCGAAGACGACCGCCAGGGGGAGGCCGACGTAGCCCATCCCGACGACGGCGACGCGAACGGAGAGATCCTCCGTACGGCCCAGGAGGGTGGTCAGAGCGTCAGACATGGACCCGACTCGAGAGGGCGATGGACGCCGAAGCTAGAGCGGAGGCGCACCTCGCAAAGGCAGCTCTGGCGAAGGAACCGGGAAACGTTAGAGCTTGGACCATACAGCCGGCGCCCCCCTCGTGGGGCGGGAGCCGAGCGCGACTCCGAGAGGGTCTGGCCTGCACTCCGCGAGTCAGATCGCGGTGACACCGCTCGCGACGACGACGGGAAAACCGGAAACGATTCCACCGAGCCGCTGGTGCTTCGCAAACCGAGGACCTGCAGGAATCGGAGGGTGAACCCTGCCGCGTCAGTCCTCTTTCTCTGCTCACACTCCTGAATCTGGGGAGGAAGCACAGAGCCCCGGATTAGTTCGTTAGCCGGTCGACGAGAATTGCGATCCCGAGAGCGGCCGTGACGACGGAGAGCACGTCGCGCCAGATCGGAGCATTTCGCTTGTAAACCACCTCTAGGTCGACGACATCCCCTTCTTCCAGAACCTGGGTCTCCCGGGTGTAGACCTCGTCGAGCGGAGCCTCGAAGACGACCCCTCCGCCACGGAGCAGCCGGACCGTCGAGGTCACCTCGACCTCCGACTCACGGACGCCGAATGCGCCGATGCCTCCGGCCAGCGCGACGAGGTCGCCGATGGTTGTCTCGGGGTCGACGACGTAGCGGCCAGGTGCCGAAAACCCGCCGGCGGCTGTGACCGTCAGGGGGTCGGCTCCGGGCTGGGTGTGGACGTAGAACCCCGTGACAGTCGATGTGAGCCCGACCACCTCGACGACGTCTCCTTCTTGCAGCGTAATGGGATCGGCCCCTTCGCCATAGAGCTGCCGGACGGGGACCGAGAGCGCCTGCGCGCCTTCCCGGTAGACGCGGACCGTCGCCTGGCCTGACCGGTCAACACCGGCACCGCCCGCCAGCGCGAGGAGGTCGGCCACGGTAGTGCCCTCGCTCACGAAGTAGCGCCCCCGAGCCTGGACAGCCCCCACCGCAGTGACTGCAACCACAGGGTCGCCCGACCGCGTGAAGTAGTAGAAGCCTGGCGCGTTGGCCACTGCGTCTTCGACACGGGCGTACTGGCTCCCGCCGGTTTCGGGCTGGGCGAGGGCCGGGCTGGCGAGCATGGGGGCGGCGGCGAGGGCCGCCAGCCCGAGTGCCCATCGAAACGTTGAGATCATCCGTATGTGAGCGCGGTGGGCGCGCGGTGTCCGTACGCGGTTACTTGGCCTCCTGGTCCTGGCCATAGCCATACTTCCGTCCGTAGCGGTAGGCGTACTGGTAGCGGTAGCCGTACTCGCTCGACACGTCGAACCGGTTGAGCACGACGCCAATGCCCCGGCCGCCAACAGCCGCGATCTCCTCCGTGGCGTACTCGAGCTCATAGTCCTTCGTCGAGCCTGCTGAGACCACGAGAACCGTGGCGTCGACCTGGGTCGAGAGGAGGACGGCGTCGGTGGCAGCCATGACCGGCGGCGCATCGAACACGACCACGTCGTAGTGCTCGCGGAGCCGGTCGAGGAGGTCACGGAGCGCCCGGGAGCCGAGATGCTCGGCCGGGTTGGGCACCAGGGCACCCGCCGGGAGCACATCGAGGTCGTCGGCCACGTGGAAGGCTCCGAGCGGCGAGTTCGAGGGGTCCTCGCCGATCGAGACGAGGAGGTCCGTGAGGCCCGGCGAGCGCGGGACTCCAAACATCCGGTGGACCTTCGGGCGACGGAGGTCCGCATCGACCAAGAGCGTACGTCGGCCGGCCTGGGCCATGACAGTGGCCAGGTTCGCCGCCACTGTACTCTTGCCTTCACTCGGGCTGGAACTCGTGATGAGGAGCGTCTTGACGATGGCGTCCGGCCGTGCAAACTGCACGCTGGTCCGAATGCCTCGAAAGGCCTCGGCCGCCGTCGACAGCGGCGCCAGAAGCGAGACCAGCCGGGAGTCAACGGCACGACCACCGAGGTCAACCGTATCGGCCCCTCCGAAATCCTCCTCGACGAGGCTGCCGATGTCCGGCACGACGCCGAGCACGGGGTAGCCGAGCTCGCGGAGCTGGGCCGGGCGGCGAACCGCCTGGTCGAGTTGGGCTCGGATGATGGCAAGGGCGACTCCCACGCCGAGCCCGACGAGCAGCCCGAGCAGAATGATCCGGAGGCGGTTCGGAGCCACCGGGGCGTACGGCGTGTCGGCCGCGTGGATGACCTCGGCGTAGCCGAGTTCGGCGCTCTCAGCCACCCGAGCCTCCTGGAGCCGCTGGTCGAGACCGGTCGCCAGCCGCTCGGCGCTCTCGCGCTCGCGCTCGAGACGGGCCAGTTCCAGCGCCTGGGCCGGCACCCGATTCAGCTCTGCTTGGTACGAGGCGATGCGCCCGTTAAGGATCTGGATCTGCGAACGAAGCCCCCGAAGGGCTACTGTCGACTCCGTCAGACGATCGCGGAGAGCCGAGAGCCGCGGGATCCCCGAAGTGGTCGGGTCGGTGCCCCCGGCCGCCTGCGCTTCACCCGCGAGCGTGCGGCTGAGGTCTTCGATCGAGCGGTCCAGCGTGGCGATCTGGCGCCGGAGATCGGCGACTTCATCGGGCACAGAAACCGCCGTACGGAGCGCGGGATTGCGGAGGTAGATTCCGTCGAGCCGGCCCTGGAGGTCGTCCCGCCGCTGCTCGGCCTGCTGGAGCTGGCGATCGGTGCCGGAACCCAACCGGATTCCAATGTTTGCCTGGAGCTGGGCGATCTGCCCCTGGAGCTCGGAAATCCGGGCCGCCTCCATGCCAGCCTCGACCCGGGCCTGGTCGCGCTCGGCCTCGAGCGCGGCCACTTGGCTGACGAGGTTCGAGGTCTCCTCTTCGAGCCGAACCGCCCCTTCCCGGTCCATGTACTCACGCGCGGCGTCCTCACGGAGCACCAGCTGCGTCGAGACCGAATCGACTTGGGCCTCGAGGAACTCGCGGCTGGCCGAGACCGACGTCCGGCTTGAGCTCTGCGTCCGGTCGACGTAGGCCTGGGCGTATAGGTTGGCGATGAGCTCGGCTTCTTTCGGCTCCTGGCTCCGGGCCGTCACACGGACGCCGTTGACGCCGGTCCCATCCTGCTCAATGCTGAGATAGTCCTGCATCAATCGCGCCGCCACGAGCTTGATGGTGACCGGCGTCTCGTCACTGGGCTGCAGCACCGTAAGGGCGGTTCCGCCCGCTGCCTCGCCGCGCTCCATGAGCGCTTGTGCCGTTCGGTCGGCGAGGTCCTCGGCGTTCTGCAGGATGTAGAGTTCGTTCCAGATGGCCCGGTCCTGGACAAACGACTGGTCTGCGCCCGGGAGGACGGCCTCTAGCGACCCGCCAGTGCCCGTCTCGACATAGAGGCGCGCCGTCGCCTGGTACACGTCGGGTGCCCGGAGCGCGTACACGACGGACGGGACGAGGACGAGCAGCAGGGCCCCGATGATGTAGCGCCGCCCCCGAGCGATGATGTCGACCCACTCCCGCAACTGCGAGGCGAAGTTCGCCGGCGGCCGACGCGACCCACCGTAGGGATAGCCGGTCTGGGGCGCAGGGCCGTCCGGAGCCACGGAAGGTGACTCGGGGGCATACGGATAAGGAGGCTGCATTAGCGGGCCAGCAGGCGGGGAGGGAGCCAGTTCCGTCGCGTCGAAGGTACGTGATCGGGCATTCCGACATGACGAAGGGCTCAATCTCCACAGTCCCATCATGCACCGCGCCTCCCCCCTCCTCACAACCTGCACCGATGCACCCGGCCCCTTACAGATGAGTGGGTTATCCCCTCGCCTCTAAGACCACACCGGCCCATGCTTCCACCTCGGCGCGCCCTGCCGCGGCCTCCGACTGGCGGCCGTGCGTCGCCAGCGCGGTGGACGCGCCCCGGTAGAGCTCCGGGAGATCGACCTCGACGACGCCCTCACCGAGGTGGAGCAGGACGAGGACGCGCTCGTCGCCCTCGACTCGCTCGAAGGCGAACACATCGTCCGGCGTCCCGTCGAGCGGCCGGTACGCGCCGGCCTTGAGCGCCGTCGAGCGCTGGCGGAACGCGAGGGCGCGTCGGTAGAAGCTCAGGTCCGAGTCCGGATCGGCCGACTCGGCGGCCACGTTGATCCGGTCGTGACCTGCGTGGAGCGGGAGCCAGAGAGCCTCCGGCGGCGCCTCCGAAAAGCCGGCCGAGGACGAGGCGTCCCACGCCATCGGCGTGCGTCCGCCGTCGCGGCCCAGCTCCGGGACGCCGCTGCGGAAGCCCCACGGGTCGACGCGCCGGTCGAGCGGGACGGCGACGTCCGGGATGCCCAGTTCGTCGCCGTAGTAGAGCGTCGGCGTGCCGCGCAGCGTAAGGAGCAGGAGCCCCGCCAGCCGAACCGACGCCGGGCCGACGCGCGTCGCCAGCCGGCGCTCGTCGTGGTTGCCGAGAACGTAGCTCGGCCAGGCGCCTTCGGGCAGCACCGCTTCGATGGCGTCGACGTGGGCGCGGAGGCCGGCGGCCGTCCACGGCGCCACAAGCAGGCCGAAGTTGAACGGCTGGTGGAGCCCGTCGAGCCGGCCGTCGGGGCTGGGCTGGCCGTCGGAGCTGGCCCAGCGCGCCAGGTCCACGTACTCGTGGATCTCGCCGATGGTC
>CAYPVZ010000008.1:0-24201 GCA_964414235.1 uncultured Rhodothermales bacterium
GTGCGCGCGCGCGATGGCGCTGCTGGAGCAACGTTGCCACTCTGCTCGCTCGCAGCTTCTGGCGCGGCCTGCGAGTCGTCGGGCGACAGGTCGTCCGGGAGCGCGTACGAGCTTGCAGCTCGCACGGATGGCATGTCCCGCGCGTCTGTTGCCGCTGCCTCGGTGCTTGGCGTCCGATCCGTGGCAGCAGCAGCGTCCCGCCCGAGGCGGCCTCGAAGCGGCCCTCGCGGTCGGCGGCGGCGCCGGTGAAGGCGCCCTTGGCGTGGCCGAACAGCTCGGCCTCGAACAGCGACGGCGGCACGGCTCCCAGATCGACGGGCACGAACGGGCCCTTCGCGCGGCGCGAGAGGCGGTGGATGGCCTGCGCGACGAGCTCCTTGCCGGTCCCGTTCTCGCCCAGGATGAGCACGTTCGCGTCCGTCGGCGCCACCTTGCGGATGGTCTCGTAGAGCGCCCGCATGGCGGGGCTCTCGCCGACGAGGCCGGGCAGCGCGGTCGGCGACGCCGGCGGCGGCTCAGCCTCGCGGGCCGGTGCGACCGGAGTCTGTGCCGCGCGCGACTGGCGGAGCCGCGCCGCGGCCTCGACGGTGGCCAGCAGCCGCTCGTTGGACCACGGCTTCGTGAGGAAGTCGGCCGCCCCGTGCTTCATCGCGCGGACCGCCAGGTCGACGTCGCCGTAGCCCGTGATCATGACGACGACGGCCTCGGGGTCGATCTTCTTGGCGTTCTCCAGCCACTGGAGCCCCTCGCGGCCGGACGACGCGTCGCGGCTGAAGTTCATGTCGAGCAGCACGCAGTCGTAGCGCGTCTCGCGGAGGAGTGTCGGCAGCGCGGCCGGGCTCGTCGCCGTGTGGATGGTCCCGACGTGGTCGCGCAGGAGCAGCCGGATGGCCGTGAGCACGTCCTCGTTGTCGTCGACGACGAGGACGGACGTGGCGATGGGCATGAGAACGGGCGGGGGAGGGTCTAGCCTACCTGCAATCCTCGTGCGCGCCAACCCGGGCCCCTGGAACCGCCGCCAGCGGCGCTCGGCCGTGCTCCCGCGCACAGCCGGTGTGCGCCTCCGCACACCCCGGTCCGTCATTCCGCCTGAAAACGGCCGTTCGCCCGGCGGCATGGCCCTTGACCTTCGGCGGATGATCCTCAGACGACTCCGGATGGAACCGACCACGACCACGTCTCCCAACGGCGCCGCGCCGCCCGACACGCCGATCTCCGTTCTCACGCGTCCCCTCGCGACGGGGGAGGGGGTGGACCGGCGCCGGCCGAAGCGGCTCGTCACGCGAAGCCGCGTCCTGATCGCCCTCGGCGCGCTGGCGCTCGTCGCGCTGGTGGCGTGGGCCATCTGGGGCGGGGGCGAGGGCCAGACGCTCCGCGTCGAGACCGACCGGCTGACCATCGCGACGGTCGAGGAGGGGCCGTTCCAGGAGTACGTCTCCGTTACGGGCACCGTCCACCCGTTGCGCACCGTCGTGCTCGACGCCGTCGAGGCCGGGCAGGTGGTCCATCGCCACGTCGAGGAGGGCGACACCGTCAGCGCCGGCCAGATCCTGTTCACGCTCCGCAACGACGACCTCGCGCTGGAGGTGATGGGGAGCGAGTCGCAGCTCGAAGAGCAGGCCGCCGCGATGCGCCAGAACCGGCTCCAGATGGACCAGACGGCGCTCGACCTCGAACAGCAGGTGGCCCAGCTCGACTACGACATCACGCGCCTGGAGCGCGACGAGGCGCGCGTGGCCGGCCTCGTGGCCCGCGACGCGGCGCCGCAGAAGGACCTCGACGCCATCCGGGACGAGCTGGCGTACGCCCGCCGCCGCCGCCAGCTGACCGTGGAGGGGCAGCGCCAGCAGACGGCCCAGCGGCAGGTCCAGCTGCGCGACATGGAGTCGTCCATCGGGCGGCTCCGCGAGAACCTGGCGCTCGTCCGACGCTCGTCGTCCAACCTGACGGTCCGCGCGCCGGTGGACGGGCAGATCTCGGCGATCCAGGCGGAGGTCGGCGAGCTCAAGACGCGCGGCTCGCGGCTCGGCCAGATCGACGTGCTGGACGAGGTCAAGGTGCGCGCGCTCATCGACGAGCACTACCTCCCGCGTGTGGCGCCCGGCCAGCGGGCCACCGCCGCCATCGGCGGCGAGGAGTACACGCTCGTGATCCGGACGGTCTACCCCGAGGTCACGTCCGGCCGCTTCGAGGCCGAGATGGTCTTCGACGGCCCGGCGCCGGCCGACGCGCGGCGCGGCCAGTCGGTCCGGCTCCGGCTGGAGCTGGGCGAGCCCGAGACGGCCCGCCAGCTCGCCCGCGGCGGCTTCTACGGCGACACCGGCGGCCAGTGGGTCTACGTCCTCTCGCCCGACGGCGGCACGGCCGTCCGCCGCGACGTCGAACTCGGCCGCCAGACGCCGCGCCAGTTCGAGGTCCTCTCCGGCCTCGACCGCGGTGACCGCGTGGTCGTCTCGTCCTACGCCGCCTTCGGCGACGCGGACCGGCTCGTCCTCGAATAGCCCCGCCCTCCATCCCCGCCAGCCACTGGCGATTTCCCCTGACGCCCTTCCGTCTGACATGCCCGATCCGCTCATCCTTACGAACGACCTCCGCAAGGTCTACGCGACCGACGAGGTCGAGACCTCGGCCCTCAACGGCGTTTCGCTCGCCATCGACCCCGGCGAGTTCGTCGCCATCATGGGGCCGTCGGGCTGCGGGAAGTCGACGCTCCTGAACCTGCTCGGCATGCTCGACCGGCCGACGACCGGCTCGTACGTGCTGGCGGGCGAGGAGGTCGGCAACCTGCCCGAGCGCGAGCGGGCCCGGCACCGGCGCGGCCGCCTCGGCTTCGTCTTCCAGAGCTTCAACCTGATCGACGAGCTGACGGTCTTCGAGAACGTGGAACTGCCGCTGCTCTACCTCAAGGCCTCGAAGGCCGAGCGGAAGGAGCGGACCGAGGCCGCGCTCGACCGGGTCGGTATGGCCCACCGGCGGAGCCACACGCCGCAGCAGCTCTCGGGCGGCCAGCAGCAGCGCGTCGCCATCGCCCGCGCCGTCGTCGCCGGCCCGCAGCTCCTGCTGGCGGACGAGCCGACGGGCAACCTCGACTCGAAGAACGGCGCGGCCGTGATGGACCTGCTCGCCGAGCTGAACGCGGCCGGGACCACCATCGCCATGGTGACCCACTCGCCGTCCGACGCCGAGTACGCCCAGCGCGTGGTCAACCTGTTCGACGGGCGCGTGGTGAGCGAGCACGTGATGGCTGGTGAGGTCCACCCGCCGGACCCGTCGTCGAAGGGCGCCCTGCCCGAGTCCGTCTAGATCCCGCCCCGCTGGCGGCGCGCGCCGCCAGCCCGCCACGCCCGCTATGTGGACCCATCATTTCCGCCATGCTCTCCGTACGCTCGTGCGCGACAAGGGGACCGTGGCGCTCGGCGGCCTCAGCCTCGCCGTCGCCATCGCGGCGTGCATCCTCATCACGCTCTTCGTCCGCGACGAACTGAGCTACGACCGGGCGCTCCCCAACGCCGACCGGATCTCCGCCATCGCGCATGAGGGCGAGTTCGGGGGGGAGCGCGACGCCCGCCTCACCACGCCCTACGTGCTCTCTGACGAGATCGTCGACAAGGTCGCGGGCACAGAGGCCGCTACGACGACGCTCCGCACCGGAGAGGCCGACGTCCTCGACGGCGCCGGGGCCACCGTCGACGTGCTCTACGCGGACTCGCTGTTCTTCGACGTCGTCGCGCTGGCGGCCGTCGCGGGCGACCCGCAGGCGGCGTTCCACGCGCCCGGCCAGAGCGTGCTGACGGTCTCGGCCGCCCGCCGGCTCTTCGGTGGCGCCGCTGCGGCCGTCGGGCGTGATCTGAGCGTGGTCGCGCGGGGCGACACGGTCACGGCCACGGTCGGGGCCGTGGTGGCAGACCTGCCGAGGCGGTCAAACCTGGACTTCGAACTCGTCCTCCCGGTCTCCAGCTACATCGCGAACAACAGCTGGGTCGATCTGGACTGGGGCGTCAACATGTGGGGCACGTACGTGCTCCGGCAGGCCGGGACGAGGCAGGCCGCCTTCCAGCGCTCGCTCGACGCCCTCGCGGCCGAGCACCGGCGCGAGGACGAGATCATGAATCTTCTCGACGTCCCGCTCCTCGACTTCCGGCTGAGCGAGTTCTCGCAGGCCGATGGGTTCGGCGGCGACCCGGTCCTCCTCCGGCTGTTCGGCGCGGTCGCGTTGCTCATCCTGGTCCTCGGCGCCATCAACTACGTCAATCTCGCGACGGCGCGGGGCGCGCGGCGGGCCAGGGAGATCGGCGTGCGGAAGGCGCTGGGTTCCGGTCGCGGCGCGCTCGTCCGTCAGTTCCTCACCGAGTCCGTCGTGCTCGCCGCGCTGGCGGCCGCGATCGGGCTGGCGCTGGCCGCCCTCGCGCTTCCGTTCTTTAACACGACGTTCGGGACAGACCTGGCACTTTCCGACCTCGACCCGACCTTCCTGGCCGGCCTCCTCGGCGCGGCGCTGGTGGTGGGCGTGCTGGCCGGCCTGTACCCGGCCCTCTACCTCTCCGCCTTCGAGCCGCTCCGCGTGCTCCGGGGCGCCGCGGCACCCGCCCAGGCGGCGGGGGATGCGTTCCTCGCGCGGACGTGGCTCCGTCGCGGTCTCGTCGTGTTCCAGTTCGCTGCCGTCGTCCTGCTGATCGCCGGGACGGCCTCGGTGGCCCGCCAGCTCCACTTCGTCCAGACGACGCCGCTCGGGTTCGAGCCGGAGGGCGTCGCCGTCGTGGACGTGGAGGGGGCGCTCTCGGAGCAGACGGAGGCCGTGAAGGCCGCGTTTCAGAGAAGTCCGAACGTCGTCGCCGCGGCCGGTGCGCAGGGCGTGCCGCCCAAGATTTACATGGCGATGCAGGACCACCCCGACGCGGATCAGCCCGACCGCTTCATCGCATACGACGTCATCGACGCCGATGCGGATTATGCCGAGGCGATCGGGTTGACGGTCGCCGCCGGCCGCTGGCCGAACGCAGAGAACGCCGACGACATGGCGCGAGGCGTCGTCGTCAACGAGGCGTTCGTGGAGGCGCTGGGATGGCCGAGTGCCGAGTCGGCCGTCGGCCGCGAGATCCGAGGCAAGAACGTGATCGTCGGCGTCGTGAAGGATTTCCATTTCGACTCCCTCCGGGACCCGATCGGCGCGGTCCTGCTCGGGCCCAAGCGTGTGTCGGACTTCGAGCGGGAGACGTTCGGAATCACGGGTCCTACCTACGGCGAGGTCATCGTCCGCTTCGCGCCGGGCCAGGAGGCCGAGGGGCTCGCCGACGTCCGCGCGGCGTGGGCGGATCTCGCCCCTGGCACCGAGTTCACGTCCCGCTGGGTCGAGGACGACCTGGCCGATCTATACGAGGAGGAGGCCCGGCTGGCCCGGACGTTCGGCCTGTTCGCCGGCATCGCCGTGCTCATCGCGATGCTCGGCCTCGTCGGGCTGGCGACCTATACCGCCGAGCGCCGCACGAAGGAGGTCGGCATCCGGAAGGTGCTCGGGGCGAGCGTCGGCGGGCTCGTCGGGCTCTTGTCGCGGGAGTACCTCGCACTCGTCGCACTGGCGGCCGTGCTGGTGGCGCCCGTCACCGTGATCCTCGTGCGCCGGTGGCTGGAGGGCTTCGCCTACCACGCCCCGTTCAGCCCGCTGGTGCTGGTCGGCGCCGCCGTGGGCGCGCTCGTGCTCGCGCTGGTGTCCGTCGGCGTGCAGGCCCTCCGCGCCGCCACCGCCGACCCCGTCCGCGCCCTCCGCTCCGAGTAACTCGTTTCCCGCTGGCGGCACGCGCCGCCAGCCGACCGACCCGTCATGCTGAAGAACTACCTGCTCATCGCCGCCCGCTCGCTCCGTCGCCAGAAAGGCTACGCGCTCATCAACGTCCTCGGCCTCGCGGTCGGGCTCGCGTGCAGCTTCTTCGTCCTGCTGTGGGTGAGCCACGAGGTCGGCGTCGACCGCTTCCACGAGAACGGCGACCGGCTCTACCGCGTGATGGCCCACGCCGGGGACGGCGCGTGGAGCGCGATACCGAAGCCCGTCGCCGATGCCCTGGAGGCCGACTACCCGGAGGTCGAGCACGCCTTGCTGATGGGCTGGCGCAGCTCCCCCCTGCTCACGGTCGGCGGCCGGAGCCTCCACGAGGACGGCCACTACGCCGGGCCGGCCTTTTTCGAGATGTTCTCCTTCCCGCTCGTCGAGGGCGACCCCGCGACGGTCATCGCCGACCCGTCCTCGGTCGCGATCTCGGAGGCCGCGGCCGGCCGCCTCTTCGGGCCCGACTGGCGGACGCGCGGCGTCGTCGGCGAGACGATCACCGTGGACGACCGCAAGGACTTCCGCGTCTCGGGCGTCTTCGCCGACATCCCCGAGTCGTCGTCGGTCCAGGCCGACATCGTGCTGCCGATCGCGGACTACGTCGCCCGCAACGACTGGCTGGCGGACTGGGGCTCCTCGGCGCTCGAGATCTACGTCGAGCTGGCCGAGGGCGCGGACGCCGAGGCCGTCGACGCGAAGATCGCCGGCCTCGTCCGGGCGAACCGCGAGGAAGCGACCACGACGCTCTTCCTTCAGCCGTTCGAGGACATGTACCTCTACGGCGACTACGAGAACGGGCAGGTCGCCGGAGGGCGCATCGCGTACGTGCGCCTCTTCGTCGCCGTGGCGGTCTTCCTGCTGCTCATCGCCGCGATCAACTTCATGAACCTCGCGACGGCGCGCGCGGGGCAGCGAGCCAACGAGATCGGAGTGCGGAAGGCCATCGGCGCCGGGCAGGCGTCGGTCGCCCTGCGGTTCCTGCTGGAGGCCGTGCTGCTGGCGGCCGGCGCGTTCGTCGTCGCGCTCGGGCTCGTCGCGCTGCTGTTGCCCGCCTTCGGCGACTTGACCGGCCTCGGGCTGTCGCTCGGCCAGGTCGACCCGCGCTTCCTGCTCGTCGGCGGCGCCATCGCCCTCGCCGTGGGGATGCTCGCGGGCAGCTACCCGGCGCTCTACCTCTCGTCGTTCCGGCCGGTGGCCACGCTCCGCGGGACGTTCCGTCAGGGGCGCGGCGCGGCGCGGCTGCGGCGCGGACTCGTCGTGTTCCAGTTCGCGCTCTCGACGCTGCTGATCGTCGGGACGCTGGTGGTCTATCTCCAGATGGACTACATCCGCACGAAGGACCTGGGCCTGGACCGCGAGAACGTCGTCTACACGGTGTTGGAGGGCGCCGCGAAGGAGCAGTTCGACGCCGTGCGCCAGGACCTGCTGCGGCGGCCGGGCATCGAGGCCGTGACGGCCGCGCACCAGAGCCCGCTGTTCGTCGGCAGCTCCACGGGCCTGGAGTGGGAGGGCCGGCCGGAGGACGACCAGACCAGCTTCAACGTCATCCTCACGGACTACGACTTCGTGGAGACGATGCGGATGACGATGGCCGCGGGGCGGACGTTCTCGCGCGACTTCGCGAGCGACTCCTCCAACATCGTCATCAACGAGACGGCCGCGAAGGCGATGGGCCTCGCCGACCCGGTCGGGCACCCCATCAAGGCGATGGGCCAGGAGGGGACCATCATCGGCGTCGTGGAGGACTTCAACATGACCTCGCTCGACGCGCCCATCCAGCCGGCCTTCCTCAAGCTCGACCCGTCGGCCGTGTGGATGCTCTACGCCCGGACGGCGCCGGGCCAGACCGCCGAGGCGCTCGCGAGCCTGGAGGCCGTCCACGACCGGTTCAACGCGGGCTACCCGTTCGAGTACACGTTCCTCGACGCCGACTACGAGGAGGCCTACCGCGCGGAGGCCGTGATGGGCACGCTGACGCGGATCTTCGCCGGCGTCGCGCTCTTCGTCGCGGGCCTCGGCCTGTTCGGGCTCGTCTCGTTCACCGCCGAGCAGCGGCGCAAGGAGATCGGCGTGCGGAAGGTGCTCGGCGCGAGCGTGCCGAGGCTCGTGGCGCTCCTGACGAAGGACTTCGCGGTGCTCCTGGCCGTGGCCTTCGTCGTCGCGATGCCGCTGGCGTGGGTGGGCATGGCGCGCTGGCTCGACGGCTTCGCCTACCACGCCGACGTGGGCGCCGCGCCGTTCGTGATCGCGGGCGCGCTGCTCGTGCTGATCGCCGGGCTCACCGTGAGCACGCAGGCCCTCCGCGCCGCCACCGCCGACCCCGTCCGTGCCCTCCGCTCCGAGTAGCCCCGCCCCACGGTCATGTTCGCACCATCGCTCCGCATAGCCCTCCGACGCCTCGTCCTGCGCCCGGGCACCACCGCCGTACACGTCGGCGGGCTGACCGTCGGGTTGGCGTGCTGCTTCCTCGCCATTCTCTATGTGGACGACGAGCAGAGCTTCGACCGCTTCCACGAGGACGCCGATCGAATCGTGACCGTCGAGCAAGAGATGCATTTCGGGGACCAGACCATGCGCCTCCAGGTCGCGGGCGACGTGACCGTCGAAGCCTTGCGCACCGACACGCCGGGTGTCGTCGCCGTGGCGACCACGATGGCGCAACCAGGCCTGGTGCGGCGGCCGGGTCTGCCTCAGGGACTCCCCGTCGAGAACCTCCGGTTCGCCGACGCCTCGTTCTTCGACGTGTTCACCTTCCCGCTCGTAACCGGCGACCCGGCAACGGTGCTCTCGGCGCCGAACCAGACCGTCCTCACCGAGTCTCTGGCGCGGACGTTGTTCGGGACCGCCGACGTCGTCGGCGAGCTGGTGACGATTGAACGGACGGGCTTTGGACTGGCGGACCCCGAGCCCATCGAACTCGTGGTCTCGGGCATCGCTGCGACCCCACCAGCCGCCTCGACGGTCCCGTTCGAGATGCTGATCTCGGGCACCACGATGATCGCCACCTTCGACGGTTCTGGCCCGGCGCTGGCGGGACGCCAGCCGACCTACGTCCGCCTCACGTCGCTGTCCGACACCGTGGGCGTTCACGCGGCCATTGCGGCGGCATTGGCCTCCGGCGAGGCCGACCACTTCGGGTCCGAGACGACCGTTCGTCTGCCGCTGCTCGTGGACCAGCACTTCGAGGGCTACTCCACGGGGATGGCCGGCAAGCCGATGTACCTGCTGCTGTTCTCGGTCGTCGCGGCGCTGATCCTGCTGCTGGCGTGCATCAACTACGCCAACCTCGCGACGGCACTCGCCACGCAGCGCGCGACGGAGGTTGGCGTGCGGAAGGCGCTTGGAGCGGGACGCGCCCAGCTCGGCGCTCAGTTTCTGGCTGAAGCGATGCTGCTGGCGCTCGCCGGCGGCGCGGCGGCGCTCGCGCTGACGGCGCTCGTGCTCCCGGCGTTCAACACCTTTTTCGACAAGGCGGTCTCGCTGGCCGCCATTCCGCCGGTGATGGCCCTTGGGATGGCCGGCGTGGTCGTGCTCGCCGGTGTGTTGGCCGGCGTTTACCCGGCGTTCGTGCTGGCCCGCTTCCAGCCCGTCCGCGCGCTGTCTGGGCGGGGATCGTCAGGACGAGGCGGGACGGTCGTCCGCCGGGGGCTGGTGGTGTTCCAGTTTGCCGTCACCGCCGTCCTTCTCGGAGGGACGCTGCTGGTGGCTGGGCAGCTCTCGTCGGTCCGCTCGCGCGACCTCGGCTTCCGGGGCGATCAGGTCGTGGTGCTGGACCTCCAGGCGCAGGGCCTCGCCAGCCAGCGCAACGCGCTGGAGCGCGCGATGGAGGCCGTCCCTGGCGTGGTCCGGGCCAGCGTCGCCTCGGCCACGCCCGGCGGCCCGCGCATGTCGATCAGGGGCTCCACAGGGACCGGCGATCCTCAGGACGAATTCCCCCTCGAATACGTCCAGGCCGACGCCGACTTCCAGCAAGCGCTGGGGCTTCGCATGGCCGCCGGTGCGTGGTACACCGACGCCGACGCGGACGCTGTCGTCTACAACGAGACCGCCGCCCGCAAGCTAGGGCTGATGACGACGGACCCAGCCGAGGCCATCGGCCAGACAGTCGGCGGAAACGAGGTGGTCGGCGTCGTCCACGATGCCCACTTCGCAGGACTGCGGGCAGAGATCATGCCGACGATGTTCGTCCCCGTCGACACCTTCATGAACATAGCCCGGCTGGCCGTCCTGGTCGACGCCGAGCACGCCGGGGCGGCGCTCGAGGCGATGCGTCGCGCCTGGGAGCGGATGGTACCGGAGTACCCCTTCGAGCCGGCGTTCGTGGACGATCAGTTCGCCGATCAGCTTCGCGAAGACCGCCAGCTCGGGCAGCTCTTCGGCACCTTCGGTGGGATCGCCATCGCGCTCGCGTGCATGGGGGTCTTTGGATTGGCGGCCCACGAGGCCCAGCGGCGGACGAAGGAGATCGGCATCCGCAAGGTGCTCGGCGCGAGTATGGCGGGGCTGGTCGCGCGGCTCTCCGGAGAGTTCGCGCGTCTCGTCGTCCTCGCGCTCGTCGTCGCTGCGCCCGTCACGGTCCTCCTCGCGCGGCGCTGGCTGGAGGACTTCGCATACCCCGCTCCGATCTCGGCCGGGCCGTTCGTGCTCGTCGGCCTCGGCGTGTTGATCCTGGCGCTGGCGGCCGCAGGCGTCCACGCCCTCCGCGCGGTCACCGCCGACCCCGTCCGCGCCCTCCGTTCCGAATAACGCTCTCCCCGCTGGCGGTCGCCGCCGCCAGCCCGACCCCATGCTGCTCCACTACCTCACCGTCGCCGTCCGCTCGCTCCGGCGGGACGGGGTCTACGCCGGGCTCAACGTGGCCGGCCTCGCGGTCGCCCTCGCGGCGTGCATCGTCATCGGCCTGTTCGTGCGCCACGAGCGGAGCTACGACCGGTTCTTCCCCAACGCCGACCGCGTCTACCGCGTGGTCCAGGCCTCGGCGGACGACGCCATCGTCACGTCGCCGCCCGGCCTCGCGGAGGCGCTGGAGGAGACGGCGCCCGAGGTGGAGCACGCGGCCGTCGTCGGTGCCTACCCCGCCGAGATGCTGTTCCAGCGCGGGACGGAGCCGTTCTTCGTGGACGACACCTTCTGGGCCAGCGATGCGTTCTTCGACGTCTTCCCGTACCGCCTCGTCGACGGCGACCGCCAGTCGGCGCTGGACCGGCCGGGCAGCGTCGTCCTGTCGGAGGCGCTCGCGCGCCGACTCTTCGGCGACCAGAACCCGATGGGGCAGGTTCTCCTGCAGGACGCGGCGGCCGAGCTGACGGTGACCGGCGTGATGGAGGACCCGCCGACGAACGCGCACCTCCGCCCGCAGGCGCTGGTCTCGATGTCGGAGGGACGGCGCGAGTGGTACACCTCGGCCATCGACTGGAATTTCTACGACGGCTCGCTCTACCTCTCGCTCGTCCCCGGGAGCGACCCGGCGGGCGTGGACCGCGCCTTCGACCGCCTCCTGGCCGGCGCTGAGCGCTACGACACCACGTCGGTGTTCGCGCTCCAGCCCGTCCCGGAGATCCACCTCCACTCGACGTCGTCGAACGAGCTGACGCCGCAGAGCGACGCCCGCTACCTCGTCCTGTTCTCGATCGTCGGCGCGCTCATCCTGCTTATCGCGGGCGTCAACTACGTCAACCTCGCCACGGCGCGGACGGCGCGGCGCGCGCGCGAGGTCGGCGTGCGGCGGGCGCTCGGCGCAGAGCAGGGGCAGATCCGCCGCCAGTTCCTCGGCGAGGCCGTCGTCCTCTGCGGGCTGGCGCTGCCGCTGGCCCTCGGGCTGGCGGCGGTCGCGCTGCCGGCCGTCAACCGGATCGCGGGCCTGGAACTGACGCTGGCCGGGCTGGCGGACGGGCCGGGCCTCGTGGCGCTCCTCGGGTTGGTGCTCGTCGTCGGCCTCGGGGCCGGGCTCTACCCGGCCGTCGGGTTGGCGCGGCGCCGCCCGGTGCGCGCGATCCGGGGCGAGGGCGGCGCGCGCCGGAGCCGCCTCCGGATGGGCCTGACGACGGTCCAGCTGGCCGCTGCGATCCTCCTCGTCGTGAGCACGCTCGTCGTCCAGCGCCAGCTCGACTACGTGCGCTCGTTCCGCCTCGGCTTCGATGAGGCCCATGTCGTGACGTTCATGATGCCCGAGGGCGTGCGCGACCAGTACGCCGCGTTCAAGCAGGAGGCGCTCCGCAGCCCGTCCGTCGCCGCCGTGTCGTCCGGACCGCCGATGGGGAAGGGGTGGAAGACGATGGTCTTCCCGGCCAAGCCGGACGAGGGCCAGACCGCCCCCGTCACCGGGATGATGGTGGACGAGGACTACATAGAGACGATGGGGTTGACGCTCGTCGCGGGACGCGCCTTCTCGTCGGCCTTCCCCACCGACAGCGCGCAGGCGACGGTGCTCACCGAGTCGGCCGCCCGTGCCTTCGGCATCGCCGATGAGCCGCTCGGGAAGGAGGTCAAGGACCGGACAGTCGTCGGCGTCGTCGCGGACGTCCACAACGCCTCGCTCCGCGACGCCGTCGAGCCGCTTCTCCTGATGCCCCAGTTCGGGCCGAACTGGACGGCCATCGTGCGCCTCCGCCCCGGCGCCACCGAGGCGGGTCTGGCCGACCTGGAGCGGACGTGGAAGGCGTTCGTGCCCGAGCGGCCGTTCGTGTTCACGTTCCTGGAGGACGACCTCCAGGCACAGTACCAATCCGAGGAGCGGCTGGCGCGCGTGTTCGGGCTGTTCTCGGGGCTGGCGCTCTTCATCGCCGCGCTCGGCCTGTTCGGCCTCGTGGCCCACGCCGTCCAGCAGCGCGCCAAGGAGATCGGCGTGCGCAAGGTGCTCGGCGCGACGACGGCGACGCTCGTGCGGCTCCTCTCCGGCGAGTTCGTCGGGCTGGCGGCGGCGGCGCTCGTCGTGGCCGTGCCGCTGAGCCTGATCGTGGCGCGGCGCTGGCTGAGCACGTTCGCCTTCCACGTGGACGTGGGGGCGGGCGTTTTCGCGCTCGCCGGCGCGGCCGTCCTGGCCGTCGTGCTCCTGACGGCGGGCGTCCAGGCCTGGCGCGCCGCCACCGCCGACCCCGTCCGTGCGCTCCGCTCGGAGTAGGTGGGCGCTGGCGCACACCGGCTGTGCGGGGATGCTCACCCGGGTTTCGATTCCGGCGCATTCAGGCGGGTTCTCGGACGGGTCCGACTCTTGTCGAGCCCGAGGTCTCCAAGTCCCTTTGTTGCCATGCGCAGCGCAGCCTCGACGCCAGCCGGGCCCGCGTGATGGCCGATAGCCCTGCTCCATCCGTCCTGCCTCTGTTCGAATGCTCGCCAACTCGGTCCGCCTCGCCCTCCGCCGCTTCGTCCGCCAGCCGGGCACGAGCGCGCTCCACGTCGGCGGGCTGGCGGTCGGTCTCGCGTGCTGCGTCCTGGCCTTCCTGTTCGTCCGCGACGAGCTGGGCTACGACCGGTTCCACGAGGGCGCCGAGGCCATCGTCGAGATCCGCCAGCGGGTGACGATGGGGGACCGGACGTTCAACTTCTCGACGCTCCCGCGAGGCGGGGCCGACCGGCTCCGGGACGAGACGGCGGGCCTCGAGGCGGTGACGACCACGATGACGACGGCCGCCCTGGTCCGCACGACGCCCGAGGCGGAGGGGGCCGAGGTGGAGGACCTCCGGTTCGCGGACGCCTCTTTCTTCGACGTGTTCACGTTCCCGCTCGTGCGCGGCGATGCCGAGGCGGCGCTCGACGGGCCGGGCCAGGCCGTCCTCACCGCCACGCTCGCCCGGACGCTGTTCGGCGACGAGGACCCGGTGGGCCGCGACCTGTACGTGGAGCGCTCCGGCTTCGGGATCCAGGACCCAGAGCCGTTCGCCGTGACCGTCGCCGCCATCGCGGCCGACCCGCCGACGGCGAACAGCGTCCCGTTCGACCTGATCCTCTCGGGGCAGACGCTGGTGGGGGACGGCGAGGACGAGGCCCCGGCCCTCGACGAGCGCGACCCCGCCTACGCCCGCCTCGCGTCGGTCTCCGACACGGTCGCTGTGAAGGCCGCGCTCGACCCGCTGACGCTCGCGCCCGACGCCGACTTCGCGGACTTCGGCGAGCGGATGGGGGTGTTCACCCCGCGCCTCGTGGATCTCCACCTCGGCAGTTCCGACGCGGCCGAGCGCGGCCGGTTGTTCCTGGTGATGTTCGCGACGGCCGCGCTGCTCGTGCTGCTCCTGGCCTGCGTCAACTACGCCAACCTCGCGACGGCGCTGGCCCTGGGACGCTCCACCGAGGTCGGCGTGCGGAAGACGCTCGGGGCCGGTCGCGGCCAGCTCACGCGGCTGTTCCTCGCCGAGTCCGTGCTGCTGGCGGCGGTGGCGTCCGGCGTCGCCCTGGCGGTGGTGGCCCTGGGCCTCCCGGCCTTCAACGCCTTCTTCGAGAAGGGCGTGTCGCTGTCGAGCCTGGGTGCTGGCGAGTGGGCGCTGGGCGCCGGGCTCGTGCTCCTGACGGGCCTGCTGGCCGGGAGCTATCCGGCCGTCGTGCTCGCCCGGATGCGCCCGACATCGGTGCTCAAGGGCGTCTCCATCCAGGGGCGCGGCGGCACGCGCGTCCGCCAGGCGCTCGTCGTCTTCCAGTTCGCCGTCACGGCCGTGCTGCTGGCGGGGACGGCCGTCGTCGCGCAGCAGCTCGACGCGTCGCGCACGCGCGACCTCGGCTTCGAGGGCGACCGCGTGGTCCTGTTCGATCTCGGCGCCGACCGGCTCCGCCAGCGCGGCGGCGTCTTGAAGGAGTCCATCGCGGCGCTCCCCGGCGTGTCGCGGGTGAGCCTGACGACCGGCGTCCCGGGCCGGCTCGAACTCGCCACCAGCGTCTCGCCGCCCACCACCCTCGACGATTCCAGCGACGACCTCACGCTCACGTCCCTCCAGGCCGACGCCGACCTCCCGGCCGCGTTCGGCCTGACGATGGCGGCCGGGTCCTGGCTCGCGGACGACACGGGCTACGACGAGGCCGTGGTACTCAACGAGACCGCCGCCCGCCAGCTCGGGCTGATGACGACCGACCCCGCCGAGGCCGTCGGCCAGCACATCGGGTACGCGTACTCCGGCACGACCATCGAGGTGGCGGGCGTCGTGCGGGACTTCCACTTCGAAGGGCCGCGCGATGAGATCCGGCCGCTCGTGGTCCACGCCATGAGCGAACACGTGAACACGCTCCTGCTGGCCGTCCAACTCGCCTCGGCGGACGCCCGCACGCTCGACGCCGTCGAGGGCGTGTGGGACCGCGTGGTCCCCGAGTATGCCTTCGCGCCCGAATTCGCGGACGAGGTGTTCGCCGAGGAGCTCCGCGAGGACCGTCGGCTGGGCCAGCTGTTCGGCGCGTTCGGGCTGGTCGCCGTCGTCCTGGCGGGCCTCGGTGTGTTCGGGCTGGCGGCGCACGCGGCCGAGCGGCGGACGAAGGAGATCGGCGTGCGGAAGGTCCTCGGCGCCTCCGTCACCGACGTCGTGGTCCTCCTCTCGACGGAGTTCACGGTGCTCGTCCTCGTCGCCTTCGTCGTCGCCGCGCCGCTGGCCTTCGTCGCGATGCACCAGTGGCTCGAAGGGTTCGCCTACCGTGTCCCGCTCGGACCGGGCGTGTTCGCGGTGGCCGGGCTGCTCGCCCTCGTCGTCGGGTTCCTGACGGTGAGCTCACAGGCGCTCCGCGCGGCCTCCATCAACCCCGTCGACGCCTTCCATAGCGAATAGCCCCGTGTCCATGTGGCTCCATGATCTGACGATGGCCGTCCGCTCGCTCCGGCGCGAGCGGGCCTATGCCGTGCTCAACGTCGTCGGGCTGGCGGTCGGCCTCGCCAGCGTCCTGCTCATCGGGTCGTACGTCCGCACCGAGCGCTCGTACGACCGCTTCCACGCCGACGCCGACTGGCTCTACCGCATCGACAAGCAGATGCCGGGCAACGAGTTCCTCGGGTCGGACCGCTTCGCGATGACGCCGGCCTCGCTCGCACCGACGCTCCGCGACGAGGTTCCGACGGTCGAGGACGCGACGACGGTCGGCCAGGCGATGCACCTGATCGGCCGCGCCGGCACCGAGGCGGAGGCCCTCGCGGAGGACGGGCTCTGGGCCGATGACCGGTTCCTGAGCCTGTTCACGTTCCCGCTCCTCCATGGCGACGCCCGGACGGCGCTGGCGGAGCCGAACTCGGTCGTCCTCACGGCCTCGCTGGCGCAGGCGCTGTTCGGGTCGACCGACGTGGTCGGCCAGTCGGTCGACCTCGGCACGCCCTTCGGCGACCCCAGCGTGGCGACCGTCACCGGCGTCGCCGACGATCCGCCGACGGCGTCCCAGCTCACCTTCCGGTACCTCGTCTCGATCCAGGACGACGAGAACTACCGGTCGAGCCTGGACCAGTGGAACAACAGCTCGTGGTTTACCTACGCCCGTCTCCGCCCCGACGCCACGCCCGAGGCGGTCGAGGCCGGCCTGACCGACCTGATACGGGCGCGTGAGGGCGACGGCTCGGACACGAGCCTCCACCTCACGCCGATCACAGCGGCCCACCTCGACCCGCGGGCCAACTTCGCGCCGGGGACCATCGGCGACGCGCGCGTGGTGACGCTGTTCTCGGTCGTCGCGGTCGTGATCCTGCTGCTGGCGTGCGTCAACTACACGAACCTCGCCACGGCGCGCTCAGCGCGGCACGCTCGGGAGGTCGGGCTCCGCAAGACCGTCGGCGCCAGCCGGGCGTCGCTGGTCCGCCGCCACCTGAGCGAGTCGGTCCTGACGGCGCTGCTGGCGCTCGGCCTGGGCGTGGCGCTGGCGGCGCTCGCGCTCCCGCGCTTCGAGGCGTGGGCGGACCGGGACCTCAGCTTCGGCGCGCTCGCCGGGCCGTGGACGATCCCCGTGCTTCTCGCGGCGACCGTCGGCGTGGGCGTGCTCGCCGGGATCTATCCGGCCCTCGTCCTGACGGCGGCGCGCCCCATCGACGTGCTGAAGGGGCAGCGCGTGGCGGCAGGTGGCCTGCGGCGCCTCAGCGCGCTCCTCATCGTCGGCCAGTACGTCGCGGCGGTCGTGCTCATCGTCGGGAGTCTGGCCGTGTACCGCCAGATGCAGTTCGTGCGGGACGCGACGACCGGCCTCGACGGTGAGCAGATCGTGACGCTGCGCGCGCCCGACGTCATGTTCCGCGGCGAGATGCCGGCGTTCATCGACGCGCTGGAGCGCGTGCCGGGCGTGGTCGCCGCGTCGGCGTCGTCCGATCTGCCCATCGACGTCGAGTCGAGCACGACGGTGACCTGGGAGGGGCAGCCGGAGGGCGGCGAGGAGCAGACGGTCTACCAGGCGGGCGTGGACGGCGCGTTCGGCCAGGTCTACGGCCTCGATGTCCTGGCCGGTCGCAGCTTCTCGCCCGAGTTCGCCGCCGACTCGCTCGGCGCGCTCGTCCTCAACGCGACCGCCGCCCGCGCGTTCGGCTGGACGCCCGATGAGGCCGTCGGCAAGACGGTCAACTTCAGGAACGTGGACACGCCCGTCGTGGGCGTCGTGAGCGACTTCCATATGCAGTCGCTGCACCGGCCCATCGAGCCGCTCGTGATGCGGTACGCGACCTCGTGGTCGCAGTACGTCTCGCTGCGCGTCCGCCCCGACGATCTCCCGGCGACGCTTGCGGGCGCCCAGTCGGCCTGGGAGGAGGTGTCCGAGTACCCGTTCACGTACGCGTTCCTCGACGAGGCCTTCGCGACGCTCTACGCGGACGACCAGCGGCTCGGGCAGGGCGTCGGTGCCTTCACGCTGCTGGCCCTCTTCATCGCGTCGATGGGCCTGTTCGGGCTGGCAGCGTTTGCGGCACAGCAGCGCCGAAAGGAGGTCGGCGTGCGGAAGGTGCTCGGGGCGAGTGTGGCGCAGGTGGCCCGGCTGCTCTCGCGCGACTACCTCCGCCTCGTCGCGCTCGCGCTCGTCATCGCGCTGCCGCTGGCCTACGTCGTGGCGCGGCGGTGGCTGGAGGGCTTCGCCTACAAGGCCGACCTCGACCCGGTGCTCTTCGCCGTCGCCGCCGCGCTGGCGCTGGCGACGGCGCTGGCCGCCGTGAGCGTGCAGACGTGGCGCGCCGCCACCGCCGACCCCGTCCGCGCCCTCCGCTCCGAATAACCTCGTCTCGTGATGCTGAAACACCACCTCCGTCTCGCCATCCGGATGCTCCGCCGAGAGCGGGGCTACACCGCCATCAACGTGGTGGGATTGGGGCTCGGGGTCTCCGTGGCGCTTCTCCTGGCGCTCTACGTCCGCACCGAACTGACGTTCGCCCGCTTCCACGCGAACGCCGACCGGATCCAGCGGCTCTGGCTGGAGGAACACGACGAGGGCGAGACCTTCCTGAACGTCGTCACGCCGCTCCCCCTCGCGGACCGCATCGAGGCGGACATCCCCGAGGTGGAGCACGTCGTCCAGCTCTACGACTACACCACCGTCGTGCGGCACGACGCGACCCAGCTCAGCCAGCGGATCCACTTGGCCGGGCCGGACTTTTTCGACGTCTTTGACTTTCCACTCGAGCGCGGGGACCGGGTCACGGCCCTCGCCGATCCGCACGCTGTCGTGCTGACGGCGTCCACGGCGACCACGTTCTTCGGACGCGAGGATCCCCTCGGGCAGACGCTCGACATCCGCCTTCAGGACGAGGTCCAGACGTTCACGGTCACAGCCGTCGCCGAGGACCCGCCGGCGGCGTCGAGCGTCCGGTTCGGGATCCTCATCCCGTTCACTCGGAGCCTCGGCTTCTTCCCCGAGCAGGCGTGGGAGGCCTGGCAGCAGGTATACCCGGAAACGTACGTGCTCCTCCCGGAGGGCGTCTCCGCCGAGGTGCTCGACGCGAAGCTCGCCGCGCTGGTTCAGAGCGTCCGGCCGAATCTGGCCGAGGACGACCACTACGTCCTCCACAGCCAGCCGCTCCCTGAGATTCACCTCAATGGGTCGCTTCCGGCGGGGCTAGAGCCCACCGGCAACCCGGCCTACCCGACGATCCTGAGCGGGATCGCGCTGTTCATCCTGCTTATCGCGTGCGTCAACTTCATGACGCTGGCCGTGAGCCGGTCGGTGCGCCGGGCCAAGGAGGTCGGCGTGCGGAAGGCGGTTGGGGCGGGGCGAGGGCAGCTCATGCGCCAGTTCTGGAGCGAGGCGGCGGTGGTGACCGGACTGGCCCTCGTCGCGGGCGTGGTGCTCACCGTGGCCCTGCTACCGGCGTTCAACCGGATGGCCGGCACCGACCTGTCGCTCCGCTTCGGTGCGGGCGCGCTCGGGTTCGTCGTCGTGCTGGCCGTGGTGATCGCATTCGTGGCCGGCAGCTACCCGGCCATCGTCCTGGCTCGATTCCGGCCCGTCGACGCGCTCCGTGGCCAGTTGCAGGTGCGAGGCGACCGGAGCCTGCTCCGTCGCGGGCTCGTCGTCGTCCAGTTCGCGCTCGCCACGTTTCTGGTCGCCAGCACGCTTCTGATGGTGCGTCAGATGACGTACCTCCAGACCCGGCCTCTCGGATTCGAACGGGAGCAGGTGGTCGTCCTCCCCACGACGGGCGGCTACCGCGACGGTCTCGCCGTTGCCGAGCGGGTGCGGACGGCGCTCCTCTCCGAGCCTGGCGTCGTGGACGTCGCGCCCGCCGCCTTCCGCTTCAGCGAGCCGTGGGCGGTCGTCGGCTACGACGCTGACGATGGGACGTACCGCGAGGTCGACGCCAACTTCGCGGGGCTCGGCTTCGTCGAGACGATGGGGATCCGGATGGCCGCCGGGCGGGCGTTCTCGCATGAGATCCCGGCCGACACGGCGCGCGGCCTCCTCGTCAACGAGGCGCTCGTGAGGGCCTACGGCTGGACGCCCGAGGCGGCCGTGGGTCAGCGGCTGCCGGGGCCATTTCCGGACCACGAGATCCTCGGCGTGACGGAGGACTTCCACTACACCTCGCTTCACTCGCCTGTCGGGCCGGTCGTCATCGTCCCGAAGCCGGACCTGTTGCTGCGCGGTGCCACCAACGTCGATTTCAACGGCGATAGCTCGGTCGACGTGATGGTCCGGCTGGGCTCGACGAACGTCCCGGCAGTGCTCGACCGGCTGAAGGCGGTGTGGGAGGAGGCCGCGCCGGAGCAGCCGTTCGCGTTCTCGTTCCTCGACGCGACGCTCGACGCGCAGTACCGCCAGGAGCAGCGGCTGGTCCGGATCGTCGGTGTGGCGGCCGGGCTGGCGGTCTTCATCGCCTGTCTCGGCCTGCTCGGGCTCGCCGCGCTTACGGCCGAGCGGCGGCGGAAGGAGGTGGGCGTCCGGAAGGTGCTCGGCGCCAGCGTGGCCGATGTCGTGGGGCTCTTGACCCGGGACTTCGCGTGGCTCGTCGGCCTCGGGTTTGCCGTGGCCGTCCCCGCCGCCTGGTGGGCGGCAGAACGCTGGCTCGATGGGTTTGCCTACCAGGTCGGCGTCGGGCCCGCGCCGCTCGTCGTGGCCGGCGTGCTCACGCTGAGCGTCGCTCTCGCGACCGTCGCCGGTCAGGCGCTCCGCGCCGCCACCGCCGACCCCGTCCGCGCCCTCCGCTCCGAATGAACCGCCCGCGGACACCCGCCGCCAGCGCGCCATGCCCATGCTGAAGAATTACCTCATGACGGCCCTCCGCACGCTCGCCCACCAGAAGGGGTACGCCGCGCTCAACGTGGCCGGGCTGGCGGTCGGCCTGGCCTGCTTCGCCCTCATCGCGCTCTTCGTCCGGGATGAGCTGGCGTACGACCGGTTCCACGAGAAGGCGGACCGGACGTACCGCGTGATCCAGCGCCGCGTCACCACGACCGGGCCGACGCACTGGTCCGTCACGTCGCCCGCGCTCGCGACGATGATCCGGGACCGCTACCCCGAGGTCGTCGCCACGACGACCGTGGGCACGACGTACAAGCCCATGCTCCGCCGGGGCGACCGCTTCTACGAGGACGACGGCATACTGACGGACGCGGCGTTCTTCGACGTGTTCACCTTCCCGCTCCTCCAGGGCGACCCGAAGACGGCGTTGGCGGACCCGGGCGGCATCGTGCTCACCGAGACGATGGCGCGGACCCTCTTCGGCGACGCCGACCCGATGGGGCAGACGCTCCTCTACCGGGACGAGGGTCCCCACACGGTGACCGGAGTGATGGCCGACGTCCCCGAGACGTCGCACCTGACGTTCCAGTACATCCTGCCCATCGCGTCCGACGAGTTCTACCGGGAGGGGCTCGGCAAGCCCGTGTGGAACAACAACGGGTGGTACACCTACGCCGTGCTGGCGGAGGGGGCGTCCGCGGCGCCGGTGGAAGCGGGGCTGAAGGCCTTCGTGGACGCGAACATGGCCGACCAGCCGGCGGAGGACCGCACGACGTTCCTCTTTCAGCCCCTGACGGAGATCCACCTCCGTCCGCCGGTGGGGATGCATTCGGACGGGGATCTGGGGCAGGTCCGGCTCTTCATGGGGATCGGGCTGCTGATCCTGCTGCTGGCGTGCGTCAACTACACGAACCTCGCCGTGGCTCAGTCCCTCCGCCGCCGGCACGAGGTGGGCGTCCGCCAGGCGCTCGGGGCGCACCGGTGGCAGCTCATCGCCCAGTTCCTCGGCGAGTCGCTCCTGACGACGTTCCTGGCCGGTCTCGTCGCTCTCGGCCTGGCGTATCTGCTGCGTCCGGTCCTGGAGTCCCTCGTCGAACGGCCGATCGCCCTCGACGTCGGCGGCACGGTCCTCGTGCCCGGCCTGCTGGCGCTGGTCGTCGTCGTCGGCATCCTGGCGGGGTTCTATCCGGCCCTGGTCGCCACCTCGCAGCGGCCCGTCCAGACGCTGCGCGGGGAGACGGGCGGGCGCCGTGGTCCTCTCTGGATCCAGCGCGCCCTGATCGTGGGGCAGTACGCCGCCTCCATCGCCCTCGTCGCTGGCGGACTGGTGGTCCTCCACCAGATCCGGTTCATGCAGAACCAGGACCTCGGCTACGACCGCGACCACGTCCTCACCATCCAGGCCGACGACGAGGCGATCAGCCAGAGCTTCCCGGCGATCCGTGACGCGCTCCTCCAAGATCCGCGCGTCGTCGCCGTGGGCTACTCGAAGCACCTCCCGACGAACGTGGGCAACTTCCAGGAGATGTCGGGCTGGGAGGGGAGCGGCGACGAGCGCCTCCAGACCATGACGACGAGCGTGGACTACGACGTCCTCGACGTCCACGGCATCGACGTCGTCGCCGGGCGCGGCTTCTCGCCGGAGACCGACGCCCTCGGCGCGCCCGTGGCCCTCGTCAACGAGACCGTCGTTCGCACCCTCGGATGGACGCCGGAGGAGGCCGTCGGCCAGACGTTCGAGTTCAGCGATGGCGAGGGGACGCGCACCATCGTCGGAGTCATCGGCGACATCCACGTCAACTCGATCCGGTCCCCGCTCGAACCGCTCGTCCTGACGCTCGACCGGAACCCCACGGGCTACATCTCGGCGAAGGTGCGCCCCGACGACCTGCCGGGGACGATCGCGATGGCCGAGCGCGTGATCGCGGCGCACTCGTCCTACCCGTTCGTCTATGCGTTCATGGACGACCAGTTCGACAAGCTGTACGCCCAGGAGGCGCGGCTCGGCGACACGATCCGGTTCTTCGCGCTGCTTGCCTTCCTCGTCGCCTCGCTGGGCCTGTTTGGCCTCACGGCGTACGCCGCCGCACGGCGTGCGAAAGAAGTCAGCATCCGGAAGGTGCTGGGGGCCTCCGTCGGGAGGCTCGTCCTTCTGCTGACGCGCGACACGGTTCTCCTCGTCGTCCTCTCGTTCACCGTCGGCGCGCCGCTGGCCTACGTCGCGGCGTCCCGGTGGCTCCAGGCCTTCACGTACCACATCGAGCCGGGCGCGGGCCTGTTCCTGGTGGCGGGCGGGAGCGCGCTGGCAGCGGCGCTGCTGGCGGTGAGCCTCCACGTCGTGCGCGCGGCGACCGTCGACCCCGTCCACGCCCTCCGCTCCGAGTAGCCCCGCCTCGGCGCTGAGGCCGACCGACTGAACCACACGTCATGCTGAAGACCCACCTCCGTTTCGCGTTTCGCTCACTCCGTAGGCAGGGCGTATACAGCACGATCAACATCGTCGGGCTGGGCATCGGGCTCGCCGCGTGCCTCCTGCTCCTGCTCCACATCCGCGACGAGCTGAGCTTCGACCGCTTCCACGAGCACGCGGACGAGATCTATCGGGTCGAGCAGGTCGACCTCGTCCGGGACGAGGTCGGCGCCGTGACGGCCTATCCGCTCGCGCCCACCCTGGCGGCGGCCTTCCCCGAGGTCGCCCAGACCGTCCGCCTGGGGCAGGATCCCGTCCAGATCACCGTCGGCGAGACGACCTATCAGGAGGAGCAGTTTTACTGGACGGACGCGTCGGTATTCGACGTGTTCAGCTTCCCTCTCCTCCGAGGCGATCCGCGGACGGCTCTCGCGACGCCCAACGGCATCGTCCTCACGGCTGCCACGGCTGAGCGGTACTTCGGCGCAGCCGACCCGGTCGGGCAGGTGGTGTCGGTCAAGGTCTACGATGGCGATCAGGTCGTGCCGATGGAGGTCACCGGTGTCGCGGCCGACGTGCCGGAGGATTCCCACCTCCAGTTCGATGCCCTCGGCGCGATGGCGACCGGGATGGCGATCTACCCCCAGTTCGAGGAGATGTGGGGGCTCCACTGGGTGCACACCTATGCGCGGCTCACCCCCGGCGCCTCGCTGGACGGCCTCGCCGCGCGGATGCCGGAGGTGATCCAGGAGACCCTCGGCGAAGGCGCCCGCGGCACCGTCGACTGGCACTTCGAGCCCATCACGCGGATCCATCTCCACTCGCGAGCCGGATCGGCCCGGCCCGGGTCCATCGCCGTCGTGTACCTGTTCGGCTCGGTCGCGGCGCTCATCCTGCTTCTCGCCTGCATCAACTTCGTCAACCTGACGACGGCTCGCGCGGCGGAGCGGAGCAACGAGATCGGGGTCCGGAAAGCCCTCGGCGCCCAGCGCGGGCAGCTCGCCCGCCAGCTTCTCGGCGAGGCGATGGTGGCCGTGGCACTCTCGCTCGCGCTGGCGGTCGGGTTGGTCGCGGTGGCGCTTCCCGCCTTCAACGCGGTGACGGGAAAAGGACTGCACCTGTCGATGCTGGCGACGCCGACGATGCTTCTCTCCGGGCTGAGCCTGGGGGGGATCGTCGGCCTCCTCGCCGGAGGGTACCCGGCCTTCCTGCTGTCCCGCTTCCCGCCCGTGCGCGCGTTGCGAGGGAAGGGGTCCGTCGGTGGGGCGGCGTCCGTGCGGAAAGGGCTGGTCGTCTTCCAGTTCACCCTTTCCATCGCGCTGCTGATCGGCGCGGCCGGCATCTACCGGCAGATGCAGTACGTGCAGTC
>CAYPVZ010000009.1:0-23563 GCA_964414235.1 uncultured Rhodothermales bacterium
ATCTCGGTTATACGACGCAGCTCATCGAGGGAGTCGACGTTAACGTCGGCCAGACGGCGACGCTGGACGTGACGTTGGCGGAAGCGACCACGGAGATCGAGGAGGTCGTCGTTCGTGCCGAGCGGCCGGTCGTCGAGACCGACGTTTCGAACTCGCGCATTAACGTGGGCCAAGAGGAGATCGAGGCGCTGCCGGTGTCGTCAGTGGCGAGCGTGGTCGGGCTTCAGGCCGGTGTCCAGGGGCTTTCGGTTCGAGGCTCGGGCTCGGACGAGATCTCGTTTCAGGTCAACGGGCTCCAGCTGCGCGACGAGCGTAACAACGCGCCCGTCTCCAACATCAGTCTGGCCTCTGTGCAGGAGGTCCAGGTCCAGACGGGCGGGTTCAACGCCGAGTACGGCAACGTCCGCTCGGGCGTGGTCAACGTGATCACGAAGGAGGGCAGCCCGAACCGTTATGAGGCGGACGCCATCCTTCGATTCAGCCCTCCGGCACAGAAGAACCATGGCACGCTGGCCAACGATCCGATGGCCTACTGGGTGCGGCCGTTCACCGACCCCGAGGTCGCCTTCACGGGCACCCAGAACTGGGACCCGGTTACGCAGAGCCAGTATCCGACCTTCCAGGGCTGGAACGCGGTGTCCCAGGGACTGCTCTCCGACGACGATCCGAGCAACGACATGACACCACAGGCGCTCCTTGCTGCGTTCCTGTGGCAGCATCGGAAGTCAATGGAGATCACCCAGCCAGATTACGATGTCGACCTCGGGTTCGGCGGACCGGTGCCTGGCGTGAGCAGGCTCCTTGGCAACCTCCGCTTCTATGCCTCTTACCGGCGGGACCAGGACATGTATCTGATCCCGCTTAACACCGACCGGTTCATCGACCAGTCCGGGCACCTCAAGATGACGTCCGACTTGTTCGATGGGGCAAAGCTCTCTATCGAGGGACGTCTAGGGGAGAGCCATGGGACGGGCGCCAGCCGCTCCGGCCAACCTGGGTTCTTCCAGAGCGCCTCCGGTATCGCATCGAACCTCACGGCCGTCAGCTACATCGACAGTCGGATCTTCTCGACGGACTACTGGGGGCCGAGCACGACCTCCTACAACCAGATCGGGGCGACATTCTCGCACGCACCGACCTCGAGGTCCTATTACCAGCTTCGGTTCAACCGATTCGGGACCTCATACGACACGAATCCGGGGCGGCGTCGCGACACGACGGCCGTGGCGTTCTTCGGCGGCGTCGGGTTCGACGAGGGGCCGTTCGGATTCCAGCCCAACCCATCCGACGGTGTCGATGGAATGAGAATGGGTGTCGGCATGTCCAACTCGCGGGATTCGTCGCAGGTCGTGGCCTATACACTCCAGGGCGACTACACGAACCAGGTCAATCGCTTCTTGGAGCTCAAGACGGGTTTTGAGTACGCCCTCACGCACAGCGACGTCAACTACGCGCAGATCGACTCCTTCCTGACAAGTTCGAACTACCGGGTGACGTGGGACCGTACCCCGGTTCGCGGAGCGGCCTTCCTCCAGAGCAAGCTGGAGTTTGAGGGCATGATCGCAAACACAGGACTCCGGCTTGACTATGTCCACGCCGGCGGGCTGTGGTACGATTTCGATACGTTTGAGGCCGTTTTCGGGGGCCTCGCGCTGGAGGACGGCGAGCCTGAGCCTGCTCTCGACTCGCTACTCACCACCAGCCCGACCCGGCGCATTCTGACCCTGAGCCCACGCCTGGGAGTGAGCTTCCCAGTGACAGCCGTTTCCAAGCTGTTCTTCAACTATGGCCACTTCCGGCAGCTACCGACCTCAGACGACCTCTACCTCATCCGGGCGCTCTCCGGGTCCGGGCAGATCACGCGAATTGCTGACCCGAATAACCCTCTGCCTCTAACGGTTGCCTATGAGCTCGGCTACGAACAGGCATTCGGTGGGCAGTATCTGGCTCGAATCGCAGGCTATTACAAGGATAGCGCGCTAGAGCCGCGCCTCGTGACCTATCAAAGTCGAAGCGGAAGTGTGACGTATTCACTCACTGAGCCCAATGCGTTCGCTGATACGCGTGGATTCGAGCTTACTCTTTCGAAGACGCGTGGCGAGTACTTTCGTGGCTTTGTGAACTATACGTATATGCTCTACACGAGCGGTTATTTCGGATTCCCTACGATCTATGAGAATACAACGGAGCAGCGCGCGCAGGCTGAGAGCGATGCTGTGCGGCGGAACGCCGCAAGCCGCCCGGTGCCGCGACCCTATGCCCGAGTGAACATCGATCTCTTCACGCCAGATCGGTTTGGCCCGAGAGTGGCTGGTATCTCGCCGCTTGGTGGCTGGCAGGCCAGCGTAATTGGACGCTGGCAGGACGGGGGGAAGTACACGTGGGGAGACAATGGCGTCGCTGCACCCGGCGTTACACGTAATGTTGACATCCGCGATTCATGGCAAATCGACCTCCGATTCCAGAGATCGTTCAGTATCGGGAGTCGTAAGGCGACATTTTTTGCAGATGTTTTTAACCTGACCGATCGCCGTGAGCTCTCGCTATTCTATGGAGCCTTCGATGGGAACGACCGCAATGCATACCTCGGCAGCCTTCACTTCACTGAGGGTGACTATTCAAACATCCCCGGCAACGATGTGGTCGGCGACTATAGGACCGAGAATGTGCCTTATCAGCCCATGCCTTCAATCGGAGTGCGGACGGAAGTAAGGACGCCGAGCCCTGACGCCATTTACTACGAGCGAAGCACAGCCTCCTACCTCGTCTATAGGGAGGGCGATTGGCAGGCAGCAGATGCCGGCCGTGTCCAGGAGGTTCTAGACAAGAAGGCCTATATCGACATGCCGAACCAGGCGTTCCTCAACTTTCTCGACCCTCGCGACGTGTTCTTCGGCATTCGCATCTCGCTCTAGTCCAGACACCGGACGCCCCCTCGCCCCATGATGTTTGCTCTGTTGCGGCGCGCCCCTGGTGCCGCCCTCTTCATCGCCTCGCTGGCTGTCGTTCTTGCGGCCCCCGCCCGAGCTCAGTTTGAGACCCGGTGGCTCGCAGCTGGCGACCTCCACGACTGGTACTCCTCAGCGGGTTCAGAGTGTGAGGTCTGCTTAGTCAACGAGCAGCAGTACGGATTCCGTTGGCCTGGAATCTACCAGTATACTGATACACAGGCCGCCACTGGCATGTGGCTCGGTGCCCTTGATGTTACAGATGCCTCTGGGTCATCATTCCCATTCCGTGTGGTCCACTCAGGTCCTCGCGTGCGTGGGGTGGGGGAGATATTCCCGACTGTTTTCGAATTGGTTTCGCGTTACGAGCTTCCTGTAGTCACAGTCGATGGTGACCAGTCATTCGCTTCAGCCGAAATGGTCGCAGATCGGGTAGATCCTTCGATCCCCTCCGACGTGATGATCAATAGCGAGTTTAACACCCTTTTGGGTATTACAGTTCAGAGGAGGGTTTACCAGTTTAGTCAGCAGTATCATGATGATTATCATGTGGAAGAATATATATTCACAAACACTGGAAATACTGACGCTGATCCCGAGATTGAGCTGCCTAACCGCACTGTTGAGGGATTTGTGGCATTCTTTCAGGCTCGTATGGCAGTCTCGCGTGAGGGTCGTTATGTAGTCGATAACTCGACCGGCTGGGGCAAGAACGCTATGATCGATACGCGTGGCGATGGGCTGGTTGACGATCCGGCCGATGAGCAGTTTCGAGCGCAGTTCGTCTGGCACGGCAAAAGCACAGTGACGGCCCTTCCCTACGACAACCTGGGCGCATCTGCTCAGGCCCCTGTGCTCAATATTGCGGCTTCGGATACGCTTGGGCGCTTGACGGCCAGCCAGTTCGTCGGTGTGGTAACGCTCCATGCCGATGTGTCGCCAAGCAATGATGCGGATGATCCAGCACAACCTTCGACCACGACCTGGGTTCACTCTGATGATAAGGTAACGTCGAATAACGATGCCTTCAATGCTCCAAAGATGGCGTCAGAGTATGCTCTCATGACGAGCGGTCACAAGGCGCGTCATGCGACAACGGTTGAGCCTAGCGGTTTGCCTGGTTTCCTGGATCCGACCAACGATCCATCTCTAGGAGAGTCGGGCGGCTACTCTTATGGTAACGGATATGGTCCCTATACTCTTGCTCCAGGCGAGAGTGTCAGGATCGTAGTGGCTCAAGCAGCCAATGGCTTGAGTCGCGAGGCTAACATGGCCATTGGTAAGGCTTTCAAGGCTTCTGGAAATGATGCCGATGCAAAGATAGTATATATGGGGGAGTCGAAGACCAAAAACGAGTGGATTTTCACTGGGAGGGACTCTCTGTTTCAGACGTTTCGTCGCGCACTGGCTAACTTTGAGAGCGGGTATGACATCCCGCTAGGTCCGCTTCCGCCCCATACACTTGACATCCGCTCCGGTGGGGACCGCATCTCGCTGAACTGGACGACTTACGCAGATGCTCCGCCCTTTACAGGTTGGGAGGTGTACCGTGCGCAGGCCGATTATGACAGTACTTACACTCTCGTTCATACGGCGGGGGTGAGCGAGCTTTCGTTTGACGACACGACACCAATCCGTGGCATCGATTACTACTACTATGTCGTGGCTGTGCAGGATGGGGCGTCTAATCTGGGGGGGGGGATGACGCCCGCAGGTGTTCCGCTTCGGAGCAGCCGCTACGCGTCTCAGTCTTACGCTCCGGCTCGACTCCAACGGCCTCAGGGGGAGCAGATGCAAGACATTCGTGTCGTTCCTAACCCATTCTATATGGGCGCCAGTCGTGACATTCGCTTCCCGGACCGCAATGACAAGCTGGCCTTCTTTAATATTCCTGGCTTCTGTAGAATTGATATATATACGGAGATTGGCGAATTGGTTGACTCGATTGAGCACTCGGATGGCAGTGGTGACGAGTTTTGGGATCATACAACATCCTCTCGTCAGATTGTCGCTAGTGGACTCTATATCGCTGTGATCACGGTCACTCAAGATATCACCGACCCTTCGACTGGGGTCCTCCTTTACCGCGCCGGCGAACAGGCCATGCGCAAGTTCGTCATCATCCGCTAGTCCGGTCGCTCTCATGACCCGCCTTTCTCTCTGGCATGCCATTCTCGCGCTAACCGCGGTTCTCTTTGGGCCGACGTCAGCGTCGGCCCAACAGGTCCTCGACCGGGACAAGCTGGCGCAGACCGGCTTCAAGTTCCTTAGCGTGGCTGGTGACCCACGAGCTGCCGCCCTCTCCTCTGCCATGACTGCTGCCGAGGGTGGGGGAGCCATGCTGTTCTATAATCCTGCCGGCATGGGATGGATGGAAGAACGGGCAGAAGTTGCTCTCAGCCAGACCGGCTGGCTCGATGGGATCGACTATAGCCATGGTGCCATTGCGTATCGCCCAGCGGGCGGGCGGTATGGTGTGATTGGCGCCTCACTTATGTTTGTAGATTATGGATCTCTTATGGAGACGGTGCGAGCTGATAATTCGCAGGGGTATGTGGAGGTGGGGACATTTTCTCCGACTGCTATGGCCATTGGCGTAGGCTATGCTAAGGCAGTGACGGATCGGTTTTCAGTCGGTGGGCAGTTGAAATATGCAGTGGAGGATTTTGGAGACGTGGTTGGTAGCGCCCAGGGCGCCTATCAGCGTGATCGACTCCGTGAAGGCACTCCGGCTTTCGACTTTGGTGTCCACTACAAAACTGGGTTTCGGAGCCTCGCATTCGCTGTCGCTGCTCGCAACTTTGCTCCTGACCTCTCCTTCGCTGAAGAGAGCTTCCAGACGCCTCTCTCGCTTCAGATCGGGGTGTCGATGGATGTGGTGGACCTGACTGCGCTCGACCCTGACGTTCACAGCTTCGTGATTAACGCCGATGCGTCGAACCCCCGCGACTATTCCGAGCAAATTAAAGTTGGCGGAGAGTACCAATTTATGGACACCATTGCGCTCCGGGCGGGCTATACATATCCAGCCGACGAGGAGGGCGTGAGCCTAGGCGTCGGTGTGCGCCAGACAGTCGGGGGAGTTGGCTTCGGGGCCGACTACTCATACACTGACTTTGGCGTGTTTTCTGGCGTCCATCGTGTCGCTGTCCGGTTCTCACTCTAGACTCCCATGCGCCCACTGCGCTCTTTTCTCGTCTTCTCGTTACTCGCTGTTCTTGCCGCGTGTGACTCCGGCCCTGGCGCGAGCCTTTACGACCCCGACACTTCGCCAGGGCAGGCCCCCGCCATCGAGTCGGTCTCGCCGGAGGGGATCGTGCTCGCTGGTGTCGATGAGATCGTCATCTCAGGCGAGCATTTCTCAGCAACGGCTTCTGACAACCTCGTTTTCTTCGACGACGCAACCGGCAACGTGGCTCAGGGCACTGTGCTCTTGGCTTCCACAACCGAGCTGCGCGTCAAGGTTCCGAATTTGCCAAATCCAGCGCTTCGGCTTCGGGTTAGCGTTCGAGGAGCCCAGAACTTCTCGAACAGTGTGCCCTTCCCGCTGACGCCTGCCTTTGTGCCGTTCGGTGATCTAGACGCAGGGGCAGGTGTGCGTGAGGGACCCGCCGCCGTCATTGGCGATGGGACAGGAGCCGTTTATGTTTCCATCTCGCGGGGCGGAAATGCTGGCGGCGTCGTTCGGTTTACGCCCGATGGTACACGCGAGGCTTTCGCCACAACGCGCGTTCTCTGGAACGATCTCGCGCTTGGGGGGGCGGCAGGGACGCGCGTTTTCGCAGCGCAGAGCGTCCAAGCCATCTTTGAGCTGCCAGGGGGCACACCAGTCCTGCCAATCCTCACCGACTTCACGGTCCGGCTCTCCGCCATTACATCCGATGGCGAGGGTCGAATCTGGGCGGGGGGCTCGGCAGGAACACCAGCAGCACCCAAGACACCATCACTCTACCGTTTTAACCTTGATGGTACCGTAACGGCGACCGAATTCCCTGGTACTGTAAGCGATCTTCGCGTCTTCGATGGTGATCTTTATGTGGCTGCGACCCGGACCGGCGCCACATCTGAGGCAAAGGTCTGGCGCCTTCCAATCCTTTCTGATGGGACTCTGGGCAGTGCTGAGGTGGTCTATGACGTCGCCACGGACCAGCCAGGCCGCCGGCCCTCGTCCATCGCTATCGCCGCCGACGGGACGGTCTTCGTTGGGATCGCGCCGCCGGCCTCCGATTCTCGGGCAACTGTCGAGTTTCCTCTCATCCAGGTGAACCTGGATGGATCCTCCGCTCCTCTGTACCCTGGGGTTCTCCCCTCGCCCATCAGTGCGCTGACATGGGGGGCGGGTTCCGAGTTGTACTTGGTGCGGAGCCAGATCCTGCCCCCCCTCGGTCAAGCTGGTGACCCCACTCCGGCGGCCCTCTTTCGGGTAGAGACCCGAAAGCAAGGAGCCGTCTAGCCCCTGCGCACTAGCGCAGCAAGGTGGCTTTGGGAAGCATCCATGCCTCTCGAACCACTCATCTCCCTGCCCCTATGGGCGGTCTTCTTCACCACTCCCTCTTCTCTATCATGAGAGTACTGCTACTCGCCTGCGCCTTGCTGGCACCAATCGTTGCGTCCGCTCAGGCCAAGTGGACGTTTCAGAACGATGTAAGCGTCCCGTATACGACCGCCCCAGGAACGGGTGCTCACGGTGTTGCTGTCGATAATGAAAACCGGCTTTGGGTACAAAACTATTATGGATCGGAGCCGCTCGTTCGAAACGGTGTGGACCTTACGACGACCGCGCTCTATGTGTTGAACTCGGATGGGACCGAAGCTCCGTGCTCGCCGGTTCTTTTTATTAAGGATGTTTCGGGCGCTGTCGTGGATACGCTTGGGTACTACACCAAGGCGGATGGGACGCGCGATAATCGGACGGGGCGTGGTATGACGTCGGACGCCGATGGTAACATCCTTGTTACTCAGTATGACAAGCTGTATCAGCTCGATGCTTCATCCTGTGCAACGGCTGGGGATAACTCTATTGTGCAGATCGCTGCTGCTCAGCCTATTCCTGGTCAGTATCTCACGCAGGCGACGCACGACGCGCTGGGTAACGTCTATGTAATGCACGTGATTGGGGCCGATAAGCCGATCTATTCGTTCGGGCCGGGGCTTACTCCGGCGCAGAACGTGGCGGATCACGGGTACGCGATCAGCCGCGACCTGCAGGCTACGCAGGACGGCCTTGCGGTGATCGACGTGTCGTTTACGGCGCCTGGCGCAGTGGTCCACTACCGCTCAAACACGTTCTTTCCGTTCGACTCCCTCGGTGTCACGCTTCGGGGCCTCTCCATTGAGTCGGCTGGCTATCAGCCGGTGGCAGACCTTTACTGGTTCAGCTCGGGTCCGGGTGGGGCTGTTCAACCCAACACCGATCCGCTCGTCGAGACGTACTACCAGGCCCAGTCGTGGTACGGCTTCTCCTTCGACGATCTCGTAACGCGGGACGCACTTGGGAACGTGACGGGGACGGTGGAGAACCCGTCGCCCCGCGATAGCATTATCGTCACGGCTGCCGAGTGGGGCAGCGATATCGCCGGTCCGCGGGGGATCGCTTTCTCGGACGACGGCAAGACGGCCTACCTGGCGCACTACGCCGCGCCGACCCCGAATGCGATCAAGAAGTACACCTTGAGCGGTGGGACAGCCACGGGGAGCACGCCGGACGAGAACGGGCTTGCGCTCGCTCAAAACCGGCCGAACCCGTTCACGGGGGAGACCGAGATCACTTTTGCGCTTGAAACGTCCGGGTTCGCGCGGCTTCGAGTGTTCGACGTGACTGGCCGAGAGGTTGCCAGCCTCGTGAACCGCCCGCTTTCGGCCGGATCCCATTCGGTCACGCTCGACGCGTCGTCGCTGGCTCCGGGCGTGTATGTCTACACGCTTGAGTTCGAAGGGCATGTCGCCCAGCGCCGGATGTCGGTCGTCCGGTAGCGGCGGTTCAGGGACTTTGGCTCCCTAAACCGTCCGGGGGCGCCGAGCTCAGCTCGGCGCCCCCATTTCGTTTCGCTTCCCCCCCCCCGTAACCTTATGTTCCTCCGTGTACTTCTTCTCGCCACCATATTGGGTCTCGGAGCGGCTAGCGCTCAGGCTCCGAAGCACGAGTTTCGCGGCGTCTGGATCGCAAGCGTTGCCAACCTGGACTGGCCGAGTTCACCCGGCCTTTCGACCGACACCCAGAAGGCCAGCCTCCTCAGCATCCTTGATGGACTCCAGTCAGTAGGCGTCAACGCTGTCGTGTTCCAAGTCCGTGCAGAGTCCGATGCTCTCTACGACTCGCCGTTCGAGCCCTGGTCCTATTGGCTGACCGGCGAGCAAGGGACCCCTCCGTCGCCGTACTACGACCCGCTGGCGTTCGCTGTTGAGGCCGCACATGCGAGGGGGATGGAGCTTCATGTCTGGATCAACCCGTATCGCGCCGATCGCGGATCGAACTATCCGAAAGCAGCCTCTCACGTGACGAACACGCATCCGGAGTGGCTTCTGTCGTTCTCCCAGACGGGGATCAAGATCCTGGACCCCGGTCTCCCTGAGGTCCGCGATCATGTGGCCTCTGTTGTGGCAGACATCGTCCGTCGCTATGATGTTGATGGTGTTCATTACGACGATTATTTCTATCCGTACCCGGACGGCGATCGTGGCTTCGATGGAATTACCAATGAGGATGATGCGACTTTTGCGACGCACGCTCGCGGCTTTACGGATCGAGGCGATTGGCGTCGAGACAATGTGAACCTCCTTGTGGGGCAGATACAGGACAGTATCCAGGCCGTCCGCCCGGAAGTTGTCCATGGTGTGAGCCCATTTGGTCTCTGGAAAAGCGGCACTCCAGCCACAACCTTCGGACTTGATGCCTACGAGGTAATCTACGCGGACGCGGTAGCATGGCTGAACGCACAGGATATCGATTACCTGACGCCTCAGCTGTACTGGTCCTCACTTCGTTCGTTTGATTCCGACGGTGACGGTGATCTCGACTTCAACAACCAGCGGTTCACGACACTCGCCGCATGGTGGGCTTCGGTCCGCAACGAGCGTCACGTGTACCCCGGCGTAGCGGCTTACCGCTCGGGCCAGCCTGGCTTCGAGGCCAACGAAATCCCTAACCAGATCCGCTACGTTCGCCGGCGTGGCGACCTGGAGGGGACCGTCATGTTCCGTGCCAAGTCGGGAGTTCTGTTCTCAGCCTATGGACTCGCAGACTCGCTACGTACGGACCTCTACCGCACGCCGGCGCTCCCGCCCGTCATGCCTTGGAAGAGCATGGACGCTCCGGGCTCGCCGACCGCGCTCACAGCGGTCCAGCGTGATGGCAGCACGATGATCGACGTGTCGTGGACCGCGCCCGCCAGTGGAGATGCGGATGCTCGCTTCTATGCGGTCTACCGGATCCCTGAGGCCGAGGCGGGTGACCTTGCGTCGGCGATGGGAGACTCGAAAAACCTCGCCGCGGTAACGGGGGAGACAAGTGTGACGGACGTACCGATGGCCGGCGGGGCGTATACCTACGTCGTTACTGGCGTGAGCGCCAACTCCATAGAGAGCGTGCCTAGCAACGCGGCTGTGGTTCAGAGCAGCGTCGCTACAGAGGTTTCCCCTAACGCTGTCTTGGCGCTCGACGTACCACGCCCGAACCCTGTGCATGGCCAGAGCACCCTTAGGTTCGCGCTCCGCCAGCCGGCTCGCGTCACGCTTCGCATAGTCGACGTACTGGGCCGCGAGGTGGCTCGCCTCCTCGACCGCACGCCGCTGGCGGCCGACGCCCACGAGGTCGTCTGGACGCCAACCGGGCTGGTCAGTGGTACGTACGTCGTTGTGCTCGAAGCAGGCGGCGCACGGGTTTCCCACCCCGTCGTCGTTCTTCGGTAACCGAGGTCGGATCGCAAAAAAGGGCCGCCCCGGAATCAATCCGGGGCGGCCCTTTCTTTTGGCAGCTTCGAGGCTAGCGCGCGAGGACGAGGCGGACCGTTCCGACCTCGGTACCAGCCTCGACGCGAGCAACGTAGACACCCGCTGCGAGTCCTGAAGCGTCCCAGACCAGTGTCTGCGGCCCGGCTGCTAGCGGCTGACGCTCAGCAAGCACGGTGACTTCCTGGCCGATGGCGTTGAACACGCGGACCGTCACTTCGGCCGGAGCGCCGAGCGTGAAGGCCAGCGTGGTCCGGTCGCGGAACGGATTGGGGTGTGCGGGCGAGAGTGCCAGCGGTCCATCCACCCTGGCAGTCTCCTCGCCCGCCGTCGGGCCGAGCTTAGTCAACTCCAGATCGTCGACGATGAGTTCGCCGAAGCGGCCCGACGTGCCATCGTAGCTCAGCTGGAAGGAGTCGAAGCGGAGTTGGGGGCTCTGGTCCCACTGTCCGTTGCCGATCCACGTCCCGAACTGGCCACCGTCAAGATCCCACGAGACCGTCCGCCAGCCATACCAGTCAACGGTTGTCCAGGGGCTCACCTCGGTGTCGCTCGACCCGTCATCCACGGCGAAACGGAACTGCGTGCCGACACCGTCGCCGAAGACGCGGGCGCGAAGTGTGTACGTGTCGTCGAACCGAACGGCCTGGGGGACGCCGCCGTTAAGGTACTCGCGGATGAGCCACGAGCCGGCGCCCTCAGCCCAGCCATAGTCGATCTGCATCGCCGTTGTGCCCGAAAGGAGCGAGGCACGTGACGTGACGGACTTGTCCGTCGAGTCTGCAACGATGCCAGTTGTCGAGCCGCTCTGGGCAGGTTCCCACCAGTTGTCGGCGATACTCGTTCCCTCGAACCGCTCAATGACGGTGACGAGGGGTTGGGTCTGGCCCGTCGTGAAAAGAAACGAGAGCCGCTGCGTGGTGGCGTTGCCGTATGAGTCCTCGACGCCAGGTTCAATGGCGAAGAGATACTGGGTACCAGGCGCGAGCGGCGCGTCAGGCGTGAAGGCAACGACGCTTCGGGGCTCTGGGGCGTCACCGACCAGGCCGGCTATGTCGACGGTGAAGTGCCCGGAAACCTCGGTCGTGCTCAGCCCTACATAGAGCTTGACGCGCCCGTCGAACGTCGCCGAGTTCACGGCCTCGTCGAACGTAACGGCGACAAGCGGACGGAGGTCAACGTCCCTAGCCCCAGGTGCGGGCTCGGCCGCTGTCAGCCGAGGAGCGCTTACGTCGGGGTAGCTCGACGTGAAGGAGAGCATGAAGGCGTCGCCGCCGGTGCCATCGCCGTCACCGTCGAGCAGGCTGCCATTCGCCGTGGCCGCCGTGCCGGCGAGCGTCAGCGTGAAGCCGGTTCGCGCCTCCAGCGGAGCATCGGGCGTGAAGACGAGGCGGTAGCCACCGTTGTCGAACGAAACCGTGCCCGAGACGGGATCCCCGCCAGCCGTCGGGATGAGCGAGAAGGCCGGGCCGGCCGTAGCCGGGTCTAGCGGGCGGCTAAACGTAAGGCGCAGAGGGGCGGTCACCGGGAAGCTCGGATCGCCCTCGGCCGGGTCCGTCTCGGTCACCACGGGCGGGACGGTCGAGAGAAGCGTGAGGTCGGTGAAGGTGAACCAGGTCTCCTCCAGCGTGACCTCGGCCGTCTTCGTCTCGTAGCCGGGCGCCGAGACGGTCAGCGTGTGCGCGCCCGCCGGAAGCTCTTCGAGGTAGTAGAACCCGTTGTGCAGTTCGTCCGGGTTGGACGAGTACTGGTGGAAGAGGGAGTCGTAGGTGTCGGTGGTGTACGACTGGCCAGCGATCTCGATGGTCGCGCCGTTGATCGGGGTGCCGCTCTCCGCATCGGTGATAATGCCCGTCGCGATGCGATGAACGGAGCGAGGAACGCCGTGCCAGTCGAGGATGGACCAGTAGTAGGCCTGCGCCTCCATCCGCTTCCACTCCGCGTTCATGTTGAGCATGTTCTGCCGCGGGTTGGTATGGAATCCGGCCTCCGTCAGGATAGAGGCCATGTTGGACTGGCGGTTTACCGAGAGGTAGGGGTACTGGTTGGCGTGGGTGTCCGGGAAGCCTTGGTAGAACGTCCGGTCGGCGTAGTTGCCGAGCGAAGGAAGTCGGTAGGCCGTCTGGAGTGCTTCGATGTACTCATCGCCCATGCGCCCACCGCCCTGTGGCGTCTTCTCGACGGTCTGTCCGTTGAGCCGCCAGCCGCCGTAGAGCGTGAGGACGTTGTTCGTCGACGCCGCGCCGGCATTCGAATGGATGGAGTGGAAAAAGTCGGCGCCGAGCGAGTTGGCGAGGGTAGACCTCTGCGAGAGACCGACGACCTGGGTGTCGTTCGTTCTCGACATGTAGACCGTGTCGATGTCGGTCCGGGTCAGGAGCATCTCGCGGAGCGCGAGGCCGACGCGGAGGACCTTCGTGGGCTCGGCATAGCCGTAGATCCCGACGTTCTCGGAGGTCGTGCTGTGGCCGGGGTCGATGAACAGGCTCCAGCCGGAGAGGCCGGTGACCTGCTGGGCGCGGGCGGAAGCCGCCAGCGTGAGGGTGAACAAGAGGGCGAGGAGCCCAAAGCGTGCAAATCGGGGCATCGAGCTACTCGGAGACCGGGAGGAGGAAGAGGACGCCGCGGTCGTCGTAGGCAACGGCGCGGCCGTCGGGCGACCACGAGGGGTTCATCTCGATGGCGTCCGGCGTGTTCGTGAGCGCGACGCGGACGGAGCCGTCGGCGCGGGCGGCAGCGAGGTCGGCGCCGGTGATGGCGTGGCCGTCATCTTCGGTCGTCATGAAGGCGACCCAGCGGCCGTCGGGCGACCACGTGGGGCGCTCGCCACGGCCGAGGTCGACGAGGTTCGTGCCGTCGCGCCGCATGACATACAGGTTGCCACCGTACACCTCGAAGGCGACGCGGTCGCCGTCCGGCGACGGGGTCACGTTGAGGAGTCGGGCGCCAGCGAGGGGCGTCTCGAAGCGGACGGCGCCGCTGGCGGTCTCGGCGACGGCGAGCCCACCATCGAGGCGGGCGGTGACGACTTCCACGTCCGGGACCGCCCGCGCGTCGGCGTCGAGGCCGTGCACCTCGACGTCGGCGTCGCTCACGAGAGCGACGTGGCGCGGCCCTGCCCACTGTGGGAGGGCCGGCAGGGAGGTTCGCTCCTCGGTCAGCGCCGTGGCGCCACCGTCGAGGTCGAATACCGTGATGGCGTCGAAGCGGCGGAGGCCGTCGTAGCGGCCCGTGCGTGCCGCCAGCGCGGCGCCATCGGGCGACCACGCGAAGCCGAAGCCGGCCGCCGGCGCGTCGCTGAGCTGGCGGGCGTTGCGGCCGTCGGCGTCGACGACCCAGAGGCCGGTGTAGCCGTCGCGTGTGAAGGCGATATGAGCGCCGTCGGGCGACCAGACGGGGTGCATCGCATCGGCCCCGTCATCGACGAGGGGGACGGGAGGTCCGTCGGCGTGCAGGGTTTGCGCCCCGGCCGAGCCGGCCAGGACGAGACTGAGGGCGCCGAGGCGCCACGAGAAAAATCGCATGGGAGCGGGGAAGGTCAGGCTCAAAAGCTAGGGCCATCCCGGAGCGAGGACCGGCTTTCGGCCGTCAGCCGCGCGCTCCCCACCGTGTACGGTCGCTACAGCCTATCGGCTGCAGTACTGGCCTACGCGCTGGCCAGTTCGGCTTCCAGCTGCTGCTTGCGGTAGAGCGTCGCGTAGGCTCCGCCGGCCTCCACCAGTTCGGCGTGTGTCCCGCGCTCCGCGACGCGCCCCTCGTCGAGCACGAGGATCTGGTCGGCGTCCTGGACGGCCGAGACGCGGTGGCTCACGATCACCACCGTCCGCTGGCCGAACTGGGCGCGGAGGTTCTGGAGGATCGTCGCCTCCGTCCGCGTGTCGACGGCCGAGAGCGCGTCGTCGAAGAGGAGGATCGGCGCGCGGCGGATGAGCGCACGGGCGATGGCCGTCCGCTGCTTCTGGCCGCCCGAGAGCGTGATGCCGCGCTCACCGACGCGCGTCTCGAAGCCCTCCGGGAAGTCCTCGATGTTGCCGAGCAGGTCGGCCTCGCGGGACGCCTCCCGGATGGCGTCCGCCTCGGCGTCCGGCACGCCGAAGGCGATGTTGTTGCCGACGGAGTCGGAGAACAGGAACACCTCCTGCGGGACGTAGCCGATGGCCGCGCGGAGCGGGGCGAGCGGGAGCTCGCGCACGTCGCGGCCGTCCACCCGGACGGTGCCCTCGGTCGGGTCCATCAGTCGTGGGATGAGCTCGACGAGCGTCGACTTGCCAGAGCCGGTTCGCCCGACGATGCCGATGGACGTCCCGGCCGGAACGTCGAACGCGACGCCGTCGAGGACGGCCGGGCCGCCGTCGGTGTAGCGGTAGGTCACGTCGTCGAACGTGATGCGGCCCTCGACGGGCGCGGCGCTGGCGGCGCCCGCCGCCAGCGGGTCGGACACGGCCGGCTCCGTGTCGAGGATCTCGACCAGCCGCGCCATCGACGCGCTCGCCTGCTGGATCATCGACACGACGTAGCCGAACGAGGCGACGGGCCACGTCAGGTTGGCGACGTAGATGATGAACTCGGCGATGTTGCCCAGCGACAGCCGGCCGTCGATCACCAACTGCCCGCCGACGCCGACGACGAGGACGGTGCTGAGGCCGATCAGAATGAGCAGGACCGGCCGGAAGGCGGCGTCGACCTTCGCGAGGTCGAGCGCGCGGTCCTGGTAGAGGGTGCTGGCGTCGTCGATCCGCCGGCCCCACGTCTCCTCCTGGGTGTACGCCTTCACCACGCGGATGCCCGAGAGCGCCTCCTGCACGCGGCTCGTCAGCCCCGAGTACGCCTTCTGCTGGCGGTCGGTGCGGACGTGGATGAGCTTGCTCACGAAGAAGACCGAGACCGCCAGCACCGGCATCGGCAGGACGGCCCAGAGCGTGAGCGTCGGGGAGATCGCGAGCATGAAGGCCAGCGCCATCACGATGGCGGCGACGGCCCGCGCGAGGTACATCAGCGCCGGCCCGACGTAGCGCCGGACGCGCTCGACGTCGCTCGTGGCCCGGGTCATCACGTCGCCCGTCGGGAACCGGTGGTAGAAGTCGCCCGAGAGCCGCTGGAGGTGGGCGTAGAGCCGGTTGCGGAGGTCGAACTCGATGTGCCGACTGGCGACGACGACGAGCCGGCGCATCAGGAACATGAACAGCCCCGAGACAGCCGCCAGCACGAGGATCATCGCCCCCAGAAGCACGAGGGCCCACTGGAAGTCGCTCACGAGCGCTTCGCCCGCCGACGTGCCCGTGGCGTAGCCCTGCACGGCGACCATGCGCGGGATCGCGTCGATGGCCTCGCGGACCAGGCCCGGGATGAACAGGGCGAACAGCGCGGAGGCGAGGGCGCTGAGGAGGCCGGGGCCGAGCGTCCAGCGGTAGTGCCAGAGGTCGGCGTTGAGACGGCGGAGCGGAGAGGCCATGCGGGAAGGTCGCGCCGAAACCGGAGGCGCGCGTCCCCTACGCGGAGCGTCGAGACGAGGTCCCCGCTAGCCCTCCAGCAGCTCGAGCGCCTTCTCGGTCTGGGCCAGCGCCGTGTCGAGCGGCGCCGCCAGCGCGGCGTGATCGCCCAGGCGCACCGAGTCTTCGACGGCGCCCCACACCTCGGTCAGCTCGTCGAGTCCGACGTTCGAAGCGCTGCCCTTCAGCTTGTGGGCGGCGACCCCGACGCCCTCGGCGTCGCCGGACTGGCGGGCGGCAGCCGCCTCGCGGACGGCCTCGCGCGACGAGGACGTGAACGACTCGACGAGCTCGCTGACGAACGCCTCGTCGTCCTCTCCAATGAGGTCGCGCACGTGGGCGCGGACAGAACTCAGGAGCGTGTCTCGGACCATGGGATCGACGGTGGTGGACGCCGGGCGGGACACGAACACGGGCTCGGGTCTCGTCACGGCCTCCCCCAGGACGGCGATCGAGAGCGGTTTGTTATAGAACGCGTCGAACCCGGCCGCGATCAGTCGCTCGCGCGTTCCCGAAACCGCGTGTGCGGTGACGGCCACGATGCGCGGGCATGTGCTCGGCGGCAGCAGCGTCCGGATCGACTTCATGGCCTCGACGCCGTCCATGACGGGCATCTGGATGTCCATCAGCACGATGTCGTAGGGCCGCTCTGAGGCCATTTGCACCCCGATCTGGCCGTTGGCCGCGGAGTCCGCCTCGATGCCGAGGTGGCGCAACATCGCCAGGGCGATGAGTTGGTTCGTCGGGTCGTCCTCGACGAGAAGGACGGACGGTGGCGTCGCAGGGAAGGGGAGGGACGTCATGGTCGCAGGGAAGCGACCGGGGTATCGACGGGCGTTCTGGAGAGATTAACCGCCGCCGCTCAGGTTTTTTCAGGCGTAGATCTATGGGCAACCCCTGGGGTGTGCCCCGCCGCCGTCGGGAGGTTAGACCTCCAGCACCTGGATCTCTGCGTCCACCTCCGTTTTCGGGATGAGCGCGGGCCAGTAGGCGATGACCTCGCTCGGACGGGGCCGGCCGCCGGCGAAGCCCGTGACGGCGCTCGGGCCGGTGAGGATGAGCGGGGCGATCTCGCGTCCGAACTGCTCGACGGCCGCCTTGTCCTGCCCACGCACGCTCACCCGGAGCTGGACCTCGTCGAGGTCGGCCTCGCGCGCCGGGTCCGCCTCGGCGACCTCGGAAAGCGCGTTCAGCCCGACGATCTCGGCGCGGACCTCATCGAACGCCAGCCCGAGCGCGTCGAGGCGCTGGCGGAGGATGCTCGCGGCGGCGCGGGCCTTGGCCGCAGCCTCGGGCCACGCATAGACGAGCGTCGAGGTCGCCTTCCAGCCATCGGCGTAGGCGGCGGAGACCTTGAGGAACGGCGTGTCCGCCGAGCCGCGGATGCCGCTCACGCGGACTCGGTCGTCTCCCTCGTCCTCCAGCTGGATCGACGTGAAGTCGGCCACGACGTCGGGCGTGATGTAGTCGGTCGGGTCGCCGATCTCGTAGAGCAGCTGCTCGGCGACGGTGCCGCGCGAGACGAGCCCGCCCGTGCCCTCGTGCTTGGTTACGACGAACGTCCCGTCCGCGCTCACCTCGGCGATGGGGAAGCCGATGGACGCCATGTTCGGCACGCGCCGCCAGTCGGTGAAGTTGCCACCGGAGGACTGCGCGCCGCACTCCAGGATGTGCCCGGCGACGGTGCCGGCCGCCATCTTGTCCCAGTCGTCCCAGGCCCACCCGAAGCGGTGGACGAGCGGTGCCAGCGTGAGGCCGGTGTCGGTCGTCCGCCCGGTCACGACGACGTCGGCGCCCTGCGCCAGCGCCTCGGCGATGGGCCGCGCGCCGAGGTAGGCGTTCGCGCTCACGATCCGGTCGCGGACGTCCGCCAGCAGCTGGCCGGTCTCCATGTGCTGGAGCTCCACGTCGCGCGCCAGCAGGTCGTCGAGCCGGCCGAGCAGGTCGTCGCCGGTGACGACGGCCACCTTGAGGCCGGCCGCGCCGCGCTGGCGGGCGCCCTCGACGATGGCCTCGGCGCAGGCCACCGGGTTCACGCCGCCCGCGTTCGAGATGATCTTGAACCCCTTCTCGCGGACGTCCGGCGCCAGCTCGGTCACGACGTCGACGAAGTCGCGCGCGTAGCCGAGGCTCGGGTCGCGAAGCTTCTGCTTCTGCAGGATCGACATGGTGACCTCGGCGAGGTAGTCCATGACGAGGACATCGATGGGGCCGAGGCGGGCCTGGTCGATGGGCGCGCGCTGGAGGTCGCCCCAGAAGCCCTGGCCGGATGCGATACGGAGCGAGTCGGACATGCGTAGGAGGAGGGAGACGTCGGCAGGCGGTGGCGGTGGAACCGCTTTCGATGCTACGCACCGGCTCGGGGCGCGGTCCGCCTGCCGCTACTCTTCGCCGTCGGCCGCGTCAGGACGCGCGCCGTCGCTGGTGGTCTCGCTGGCCGGAAGAAACGTGACGGCGACGAGCGTGCCGCCGGTGTCGAGGCGCCGGATGTCGAGGGCGCCGTCGACGCGCTCCGCACGGTAGCGCATGGTCCGCAGCCCGAGGCCGCGGTCGCCCGTGAGCGCCTCGGCCGGAATACCGGTCCCGTCGTCCTGGATCGAGAGCGTGACGGCTTCGTCCCCGTGCGAGAGTGCGAGGGCGACGGCGCGGGCCCGGCCGTGGCGGACGGCGTTCGTGAGTGCCTCCTGGGCGATCCGGTAGAGGTGGCCGGCCTGCTCGGACGTCACCAGGACCGGCGCGTCAAACTCGAAGGTGATGGCGGCGCCGTAGGTCTCGGCGGCGTCGGCCGCCAGCCGCTCGAGCGCGACCATGAGCCCGTCTGGCTCGATGTTGACCGGGAACAGGCCGCGCGCGATCGCTCGAGCCTGCCCGAGCGCGTCCTCGACGAGCTGGCGCGAGCGGTCGGCGTCGGCGGCGAGGCGGTCGTCGCCCGCCTGCGCGAGGGCGCCGCGGAGCGCCTCCAGCTTGTAGGCGGCGCCGGTGAGGATCTGGCCGAGTCCGTCGTGGAGGTCGCGGGCCATCCGCTCCTGCTCGCGCGCCGAGATCTCCAGGAGGTCCCGCTCGAGCTGGCGCCGCTCCGTCACGTCGCGCTGGGTCCCGACCCAGTTGACGATCTCTCCGGTCTCGTCTCTGACCGGCGCGATCTCCCACTGGAGGATGAACTCGGAGCCGTCCTTCCGGTAGTTGAGCGTCTCGGCCTCGACGGGCTCGCCGGCTTCCAGCTTTTCGCGGACCCGGTCGAGCACGGCCCGGTCGGTCTTGGGGCCCTGGAACAGCCGGGGGGATTCCCCGACGAGTTCGCCCACCTCGTAGCCGAACGTCTCGGCGTGGGAGCGGTTGGCATAGAGGATCTCGGGGCCGGGCGCGTCGAGCTCCGGGCCGGTGATGACGATGGGCTCGGCCGCCTGCTCGATGGCGGCGACGAGCAGCTTCCGCTCGCGCTCCGCCTTCCGGGAGAGCGTCACGTCCTCGCCGAGGTACGAGTACAGCTCGCCCTGGTCTGTCGTGTCCTGCGCCTCGACGCGACTCACCGTCATGTGCAGGATCCGGACGCCGTGGTCGTTCGGTTCGGAGCCCCACGGGTGGACCGTCTCGAACCGGACGGCCTCGCCGGTCTCGGCGCACTGTTCGATGGCCTCGCGCCAGCGGCGGGCCTCCGCCTCGGTGAATCCGAACTCCTCGGGCCGGAGGCCGGGGACGGCGCTCGGGGCCGCTCCGTAGAGCTCGGCCGCCATCTCGTTCGCCGCCCGGTGGACGATCCCGGCGGCGTCGCGCTGGACGACGCCCATCAGCACGGGCGCGCTGTCGAAAAAGGCCTGGAGCAGGCTGGTCTGGCGGAGCGCTTTCCGCTCGGCCTGGACGCGCTCCGTCACGTCGTTCTGGACGCCGACGAAGTGGGCGACCCGGCCGTCGGGGCCGTGCACCGGCGTCACGAACAGCTCATTGTAGAAGAGCGCCCCGTCCTTGCGGTAGTTGCGCAGGATGACGTGGGCCGGCTTGCCGGCCGCCACCGCCGCCGCCAGCTGCCGGACGCCGACCTGGTCGTCGTCGCGCGTGCCGTCGGGGCGGACCTGGAGGAAGCGGCAGTTCTGGCCGAGGACGTCCTCCCGGGTGTAGCCGGTCACCTCCAGAAAGTGCTCGTTGACCAGGACGACCGGGTTGTCCTCGGCCTGCGCGTCCGTCACGACGATCAGGTTGTTCGTCGCGTCGAGCGCGCGCCGGAGGAGGTCCGTCCGGTCCCGCGCCACGTCGCCCTCTGGAGCCACGTCGCGGACGAGGACGAGCGCGCAGTCCTTGAGGGCGTCGTGGAGCGCCGTCTGGCGGAAGCCCTGAAGGCCGGAGGGGAGGAACGCCGCGTTGAGCCAGCGGTCACGGCCCGCCACGCGGAAATCCCACGTCCCGACGGTCGTGCCCGTGATGGGAGCCGGGAAGACGTCGCGGTCGTCCGGCGCGACGAGGTCGAGGAACGGTCGGCCGACGATCTCGCCAGCGGCCCGGCCGAAGACCTCACAGGACTGGACGCTCGCATACGCCACGCGCCCGCCGGGACGAAGCACGAGGACCGCATCGGGGAGGGCGCGGGCCAGGAGCTGGAACCCGGCATTCTCATCGAGTGCGTCGGCGAGGCCATGTTCGGAAGCGAAGAGGTCGTCCATAACGAAGCAAATCAATCGGCCAGCACGGCTTGAGGAGGCACGCACCCTGCGAACCTACACACTGCGCACATGATAGGGCATCTTGCCATGCCGGGGTAGGGAAACGGCTGGGGTGATTCATAGATCATCCTGCCCATGGTCCGGCAGATTTCAGCGCGGGTCGGAGGGCAAACACGAGCGGCACGGCCCGGACCTGGGCATGGTCGGTCGTGAGCGTGAGGTGAGGACCGACGGATCGCGATGCCCCGGCGGCGTCCGGCGGCGATCTTCGGCCATGCGCCTCGTTCTCTTCGCCCTCGGCTGGCTCCTCGCCCTGACCGCCGTTGCCGTCTGGCTCATCGACACGGGCCGCTGGACGCCGGCCCAGCCCGACCGCACCCGCTACCCCGTCCTCGGCGTCGACGTCTCGCGGCACCAGGGCGAGGTCGATTGGCCCGCGCTCGCCGAGGCCGGCGTCGCCTTCGCCTACCTCAAGGCCACCGAGGGCGGGGACTGGACCGACCCGATGTTCGCCGCCAACTGGCGGGGCGCGCGCGAGGCCGGCATTCTGCGCGGGGCCTACCACTTCTTTACGTTCTGCCGCGCGCCCGAGGAGCAGGTCGCCCACGTCCTCCGCACCGTCCCCCGGGAGCCCGGGTCGCTCCCGCTGGCGGTCGACGTCGAGTACGGCGGCAACTGCGACGACTACGGCACCGAGGGGGCCGTCCGCCAGCGGCTCGACCGCTTCATGGACCTCCTCGCCGACTCGCTCGGCTACGCGCCCGTGCTCTACGCCGTCTGGGACTCGTACCCCGACTTCATCCGCGGCCGGTATTACGAGAGCCCGGTCTGGATCCAGAACCTCGTCGTCGAGCCGCACCTGGAGCGCGGGCGGAGCTGGGCGATCTGGCAGTGGTCGAAGGCCGGCCGGATGCCGGGCATCGACGGGCCCGTGGACCTGAACGTCTTCGCCGGCGACGCCGAGGCCCTCCGACGCCTCGCGCGCCCGGACACGACGTCCGCGGACAGCCTCCGGCCCGCCGCCGCACCGGCGGCAGAGCCGGTCGAGTGAGGCCTACGTCTGCAGCACGCCCACGCGGAACGGCGCCATCTCCGGGTTGTGGTCGGCCATCTCCAGGCCCGTCGCCAGCCAGGCGCGCGTCTCGCGCGGGTCGATGATCGCGTCCACCCAGAGGCGGGCCGCGGCGTAGACCGGCGACGTCTGCTCGGCGTAGCGCTCCTCGATGGCCGCCAGCCGCGACTGGCGGTCGTCGTCGGAGAGCTCGATCCCCTGCTTCGAGAGCGTCCGCTCTTCGATGCTCAAGAGCGTCTTGGCGGCCTGGCTCCCGCCCATGACCGCGATCTGGGCCGTCGGCCAGGCGAGCATCAGGCGCGGGTCGTAGGCCCGGCCGTTGAGCGCGTAGTTGGCCGCGCCGAACGAGTTGCCCACGACGACGGTGAACGTCGGGACGACCGAGTTGGCCACCGCGTTGACCAGCTTCGCGCCGTCCTTGATGATGCCGGATTGCTCGGCGCGCGTGCCCACCATGAAGCCCGTCGCGTCCTGGAAAAAGACGAGCGGGATCCGCTTCTGATTGCACTGCATCACGAACCGCGCCGCCTTGTCCGCCGCATCGCCGTAGATCACGCCGCCGATCTGCATCTCGGCCGCCTTCCCCTTGGGCGCCTTCGCGCGGACCACCTGCCGCTGGCTGGCGACAATGCCGACGCTCCACCCGTCAATCCGGGCGTAGCCGCAGACCAGCGTCTGCCCGTAGTCGGCCTTGACCTCCGTCCAACTGTCGGCGTCGACGAGCCGCGCCAGCAGCTCGCGCGTGTCGTAGGGCTGCTGGCGGCTCTCGGGGAAGACGCCCAGGATCTCGTCGGTGGGAAAGGCCGGGTCGCGCGGCTCGTCGCGCGTGAAGCCCATCCGCGGGAGCGGCCCCAGCCCAGCGACGAGGTCGCGGATGGTCGCGAGGCACGTCGCGTCGTCGGGCATCTTGTACTCGCAGACGCCCGAGACCGCCGTCTGCGACGTCGCCCCGCCCAGCGTCTCGACGTCGGTCTCCTCGCCGATGGCGGCCTGCACGAGGAACGGGCCCGCGAGGAAGACCGAGCCCGTGCCGTCCACGATCAGGCTCTCGTCGGACATGATCGGCAGGTAGGCGCCGCCGGCCACGCAGCTGCCCATGATGGCCGCGATCTGGGGCACGCCGAGCGCGCTCAGCTTGGCGTTGTTGCGGAAGATCCGCCCGAAGTGGTCGCGGTCCGGGAAGATCTCGTCCTGCATCGGCAGGAACACGCCGGCCGAATCGACGAGATACACGATCGGGACGCGGTTTTCGAGCGCGATCTCCTGCGCGCGGAGGTTCTTCTTGGCCGTGATCGGAAACCACGCCCCCGCCTTCACGGTGGCGTCGTTGGCGACGATCATGCACAGCCGCCCGGCGACGTGGCCGAGGCCCATCACGGTGCCGCCGGCCGGGCAGCCGCCCGCGTCCTCGTACATCCCGCGCCCGACGAAGAGGCCGATCTCGCGGAAGTC